>NZ_UPHQ01000141.1 GCF_900566055.1 Mycobacterium innocens | reverse complement strand
ACAGCACTACAGCACCGTGCCTTTGAACTACTCGACCTCACCCACCACCTGGGCTACACGTAATCATGCACACAACACAAAACCCCAGCTCACAGCCCATTCATCGCCAAACCAGGGGGAACTACGGCTTAAACGGCAAGGCTCTGCCTGCATACGACCGGCTGTCGTAGAACGGTTGATCCGGCGCAGATGCCCGTGGCGCCGACCGTGCGCCAGCGCCGCAGGCCGGACAGCTGGCGCGGGTTAGGCCTCGGTCGGTTGTGACGCCGCCGCCCCGCTACGGTCTCGCGCTACCAGCAAGGCGAACACGGTGCCCGCAAGCACCGGCACGTGACTGGCGATGCGTGCCGCTGCATCATCGCGTCAGGCTTATGGCTGGGCATGATGCCGAAATCGATGCCGCTGATCTGCGCAGCCGCGATCGCTAGCTGGAACACGCCCACCGCGATCAGACACCACTTCCAGTGACCCGGGCCCACAGCGTGTCGCCACCGGCGATGGCGCGGGGTGGGCGCAACGCCGGCGCTGGCCATGATTCGGTCCGCCAGGTCCGGTCCGCGGCGGGCGTCGACGGCGGCGAACCGGCGACTCTGCGCCGCCGCACCGATGAGCCAGGCGCGGCAACGACGGCACGATTCCAAGTGGGCATCGACCTGCTGAGCCAGCATCTGCGGACGCTCACCGTCCAGTCGCGCCGATAGCTGCTCACGCGCAACGTCACACCGCATGCCAGCATCGTTTCGCATGGCCGCTTCAGACGCAAAGACCGGAAATCAATCGGTGGTTGCGCACGGTCACCGCTTCCAACATGACCGTGACAGACTCTGTCGCGACATGAACGCATCGAGTCCACAGCCGGCGCTACCGCGCCGTGCCTTACTACTGGCCATAGCCACGTGTGTTCCGCTCGCCGGTTGTGCCCGCGGCGGCAGCGGCGAGCACCCAACCTCGACCACGGCAGCACCGGCACCGGATGTCCGGGGTCGCTTTGCCGAACTCGAACACAGATATGCGGCGCGGCTGGGCGTATACGTGCCCGCATCCGGCACGACGGCGGCGATCGCCTACCGCGCCGACGAGCGGTTCGCCTTCTGCTCCACATTCAAGGGCCTGCTCGTGGCGGCGGTGCTGCACCAGTACCCGCTCAGCCACTTGGACACCGTGGTCACCTACACCGGCGCCGACATCCGCTCGACCTCGCCGATCACCCAGCAGCACGTCGCGACCGGGATGAGCGTCGGCGAGCTCTGCGATGCGGCGATCCGCTACAGCGACGGCACTGCGGCCAATCTGTTGCTGGCCGATATCGGCGGAACCTCGGCGTTCACCGGTTATCTGCGCAGCCTGGGCGACTCGGTGAGTCGCTTGGACCAAGAGGAACCGGAGCTGAACCGCGACCCTCCCGGCGACGAGCGAGACACCACCACCGCGCGGGCGATCGCCCTCGACTATCAGCAACTCGTTCTCGGCGATGCGTTGCCGGTCGACAAGCGCGCGATGCTCACCGACTGGATGGCGCGCAACACCACCGGAGCCAAACGGATCAGGGCCGGGTTTCCCGCCGACTGGAAAGTGATCGACAAGACCGGTTCAGGTGACTACGGCCGGGCCAACGATGTGGCAGTGGTGTGGTCGCCCAGCGGCGTGCCGCACGTGTTGGCGATCTTGTCGGATCGCGCGGGCGGCGGCTACGACGCCGAACCGAGTGAGGCGCTGGTCGCGGATGCGGCCAGGTGCGTCGCCCAGCTGCTCGGGTAGCCGGGTAGCCCCGAAAATCGATCGTCGGCGCCGCCTGCCCGGATGCCGCCATCGCCTCGATGACAGGTCCGGGTTTAACCGTCGGCAACCGAGGTAACCAGCACCGGCGTCGCGTCCCCGCGCCCGGCTGCGGACAGGCAAAATACCGTAGGGGGTATGGTATATATAGTGATCATGCGACCGCAGTTCGGGTGTCCTAGACCACCGCCCCCCGGGTCGAACGGCCCTAGTCGACGCGGCGGCGAGGGCGTGGACTACGTACACCGGACCATCGGCAAGGCGATGAGCGGAGGGGAACTTCAGTGCTCACCTTTCTCAAGCGAGGTTGGATACCGCTCGTTGTCGTCATCGCACTTGCCGCCGGGGGCATAGCGGTGGACAGGCTCCGCGGCGTCTTCGGTTCCGACCCGATCTTTACCTGGACGGGCGCCAACTCTGGCGTGATCGAGTCGATCAATACCAAACGGGTGACCTATGAGGTGTTCGGGCCCGCCGGCACTGCCGGAAGTGTGAGCTACCTGAACAAACAGACCCAGCCCGAGCAAGCGAACTTCACCAGCCTGCCCTGGACGTACACGATGACGACGACCCTACCGGCGGTTATCGCCAACGTGGTGGTGCAAGGCGACAGCGACAGTATCGGGTGTCGCATCACTGTGAACGGCGCCGTCAAGGACGAACAATCTTCCAGTGGGCACCACGCGCAGGCCTTCTGCTTGGTGAAGGCCGCATGAACGCCCACGACGACACCCGCCCGAGATTCATGCGGGCGGTCCGCACGTTCGCCGTCCCGATCATCGTCGCTTGGCTGCTGCTGACGATCGCGGTGAACGTTCTGGTGCCCTGGATCGAATTCGTCGCGAGATCACACGCGGTGACGATGTCGCCGCAAGATGCGCCGGCGATGATCGCCGCCAAACACATGGGCAAGAAATTCCAGGAATTCGATTCCGACAGCATCGTGATGCTTGTCCTGGAAAGCGATAAACCGCTCGGCGAAGAAGCGCATCGCTATTACGACGGCCTGGTGAAAAAGCTGCAGGCAGACCGCAAACACGTGCAGCACCTCCAGGATTTGTGGGGAGACCCCGTCACCGCCGCCGGTGCTCAGAGCACTGACGGCAAAGCCGCATATGCGCAGATCAATACCGCCGGCGACCAGGGCAGCACCTTGGGAAACGAGTCCGTCGACGCGGTTCGCAAGATCGTCGACGATTCGAAACCGCCCACAGGAATCAAGGCCTACGTCACCGGTCCGGCGGCGCTCACCACGGACATGAACGAGGCCGCCGACAAAAGCATGTTCAAAATGATGGGCGTGACGGGCGTGGTCATCATGATCATGCTCGCGATTGTCTATCGCTCCGTCAGCACCGTTCTGCTCGTGCTTTTTATGGTCTTCCTCGAGATGCTGACGGCCAGGGGAGTCATTGCGATTCTCGGCTACAACGACTTGTTGGGCTTTTCGACGTTCGTCGTCGCCATGTTGTCGTCCCTGGCGATTGCGGCGGGAACAGATTACGCGATCTTCCTCATCGGACGTTATCAGGAAGCGCGTCAGGCCGGTGAAGACCGGGAAACGGCCTATTACACGATGTTCCGCGGCACCTATCACGTCATCTTGGGCTCGGGGCTGACGATTGCCGGGGCGAGCTTCTGCCTGCATTTTGCGCGGCTGGCCTATTTCAAGGCGCTGGGAATTCCTTCCGCGCTGGGATTGCTCGTCGTGATCGCCGGTGCGTTGACGGTGGCGCCGGCGGTTGTCGTGGTGGCCAGCCGGTTCGGTCTGCTGGATCCCAAACGGATGATCAAGGTGCGCGGGTGGCGGCGGATCGGCACCGCTACCGTCCGCTGGCCCGGGCCGATCTTCGTGGCCTCACTGCTCATCGCGCTGGTGGGCATGCTCGTGGTGCCGGGCATGAAGATCAGCTACAACGATCGCTTCTACATACCGCCGCATTTGCCGTCGAATATCGGATACGCCGCGGCCGAGCGTCATTTCAGCCCCTCCAGAATGAATCCCGACATTCTCATGGTCGAGGCTGATCACGACATGCGGAATTCGAGCGACATGATCATCCTGGACAGGATCGCCAAGAACATCTTCCGTACTCCGGGCATCGAGAGAATACAAAGCATTACCAGGCCGCTGGGAAGCCCGATCGAACACACGTCGATCCCGTTTCAGATCAGTATGCAAGCCATTCCGATCCAAGAGAATCTGCGATTCATGAGGGACCGGATGGCCGATATGCTGAAAATGAGCGACGACCTCGGTTCCATGGTCGGCTCGATGGAACGTATGTATGGCTTGTTGGGGCAGCTCAGCAGCACGACTCATCGCATGGTCGGCGACATGAACGACATGAAGGCCACGCTCGACGAGATGCGGGACCATCTGGCCGACTTCGACGATTTCGCGCGGCCGCTCCGCGGCTATTTGTATTGGGAGCAGCACTGTTTCAACATTCCGGTGTGCTGGGCCGCGAAGTCGGTATTCGAGGCGATCGACGGCGTGGACAAGTTCAGCGAGAACATGCAAACACTGCTCAAAGACATGAACAACGTCGACGCATTACTACCGCAACTGCTCGCCGAGTTCCCGCCCATCATCGCCGTCACAAAATCCATGCAGGGAACCCTGCTGACCTTACACAGCAGCTTCTCCGGATTGGTCACGCAAATGTCGCGGATGACCGACACCGCGAGCGCGATGGGCCAGGCGTTCGACTCCTCCAAGGCCGACGACTACTTCTATCTGCCGCCGGAAGCGTTCGACAGTCCCGACTTCCAGCGCGGCCTGAAGCTCTTCCTGTCGCCGGATGGTAAGGCCGCGCGCTTCATCATCACCCACGATGCGGACCCGGCGACTCCCAAAGGGATTGCGGCCGTCAAGCCGGAACTCAACGCCGCGCACGAAGCCGTAAAAGGCACACCACTGACCAACGCCAAGTTCTACCTCACCGGCACGGCGGCGGTCTACAACGATATCCAAACCGGCTCGAAGTACGACCTCATGATCGTCGGAATCGCCGCTCTGACACTGATATTCGTGGTGATGGTGATCATCACCCGGGCGCTGGTCGCCTCCCTGGTGATCGTCGGCACGGTGCTGATCTCACTGGGCGCCGCCTTCGGACTGTCCGTGCTGGTCTGGCAACACATCTTCGGCCTGGAGCTGAACTGGATCGCGCCGGTGTTCGGGCTGATCATTCTGTTGGCCGTGGGATCCGACTACAACCTGCTGCTCGTCTCGCGCTTTCAAGAGGAAATCGGCGCCGGGCTGAGGACGGGCATTATCCGCTCGATGGGCGAAACGGGTGGGGTCGTCACCGCCGCGGGCTTGGTGTTCGCCTTCACCATGATGTCCATGGTCGCCAGTGACCTGAGCTCCATCGGCCAGGCCGGCAGCACCATCGGTCTGGGCCTGCTGTTCGACACCCTGGTGGTGCGGTCGCTGATGACGCCGTCGATCGCCGCGCTGCTGGGGCGCTGGTTCTGGTGGCCGCAGCGAGTGCGCACGCGCCCGGCCAGCTACATGCTTCGGCCGTTCGGGCCGCGCCGGCTGGTCAGGTCCCTGCTGCTGGGCGAGCCCGCGGATGTGCCGGCCGCCAAACCGGTGGTAGCTGCCGGTCACCCACCCGCATAGCCGGGATGGCGGGCCTAGCGGGAGTTTCCGGCCTTCGTTGATCGACGGCCTGATTTGCCCTGGTGGGGTTGTGTTTTTGGGCAGGGCTGGTGTATTACCCAACTCGCGGTGTTGGGCGCTGTTGGTCAGCGGGTGGGTGCGTATTGGTGGATTGCGAACAGGTCGGCGAGTCGCTGTTGGGTCGGGCTCATG
>NZ_UPHQ01000076.1 GCF_900566055.1 Mycobacterium innocens | reverse complement strand
GCGCTGCGGGCGCTCCACCTCGACCCCGGCTGCGGTCCGCAGCGCCTAACACGGGCCCGAACGAGGCCAAACAACACGAAATGACCAACGGATCCACCTTTACGGGGGTCCTCAACACAGATAAGGGGGACGGGTTGTTCACGGTCGACGTCGGCGCCGCCCGGGTGGTCATCGAGATGACAGACTCACCACGCGACAAGTGGTCCGAGTACTTCGATGAGGCGGAGCGGAACCGTCATGCGGCGGCGTCACTGGGGCTGGTACGAACTCCTACACAAAACGGCGGCCGGTCCATCCGTGTGCTCGGACCTCGGCGTATCGTGCTCGCATTCGACCCCGAGTCGGACAACCCCGAACTACTGCAAACTGCCGTTATGATGCTGCGGGCCAGCGCGCTGGCAGCTACCGCGCGCAAGGGTGCACACCAAACCGCCACAGCAGAGGAGAAGATCACCGAGGCGATGGCCCAGCTTGAAAAGATCGACGAAGTGAAAAAGGGCGGCGGGTTTGATCCAAAAACGGGCGACGAAGATCGAAAGCTCCTGCACTGGGATCAATTCCGGCATCCAGCGATTGCTGTCTGAGGCGCTGGCGGCGTTGGCCGAAGCCGAAGCCGACTCGCCCGACAATCCGCCGGCTGGGGCCGCGGCTTAACCCTTAATCGCCCACCGGGCTCACGATGCCGAGCGGCGGGAGTGCACTGGCCCGATTCCGATAAGCGCAACGAAGATCGAAAACTTCTGGACTGCAATTACTTCGGATCATCGGCCGTTGACTGACGCACTGCCTGCGCTTCGGCCCCCGGTTCACGCGCAGGCAGACCGGATATCGGTGTGCGCGAAATCATCACCCCGGAAAAGCAGCGGCTCGCCGGTGACATGGGCCAGGGCGTAGCTGTAGGTATCGCCGAGGTTGAGGCGAGCCGGATGCCCGCTGCCGCGTCCGTAGTCGCGATATGCCTGGGCCGCAACGCGGGCCTGGTCGCTGTCGAAGGCAGCGATTTGGATTCCATAAGCCTCTAGCAACCGATCAACCAGCCGACTGATCTCGGGTCGATCGCGGCGCTGTATGACGGCGCACAGTTCGACGTAATCGGGTGCGGACATCCGCGAGTTATTGGAGCGGTTCAGCGCCTCTTTGAGCCCTTCGATATCCGGTTCGCCGAGCACGATGGCAACGATCGCCGAGGTATCAACGATCACCGCGGCAGACCATCGTCGTCGTACAACTCCACCTCGTTTCGCCGGATCAACTGCCTGTCCTCGTCGGTGAGAATCTTGCCAAGTTCGCGCAGGACCTCCTCCGCCGCTGCGTGCCGAGCATCGGCGCGCACAGTCTCTTCGCGGTCCAGTTCCGCGAGGCGGCGCGTGACGGCGTCTTCGACCGCCGCTGTCTGGTTGGTGCCGGTGCGTGCCGCAAGCTGACGCACAAGCGCGACAGTGCGTTCGCTCTTGATATTCAGGCTCATGGTAGAAGGGTACCGGTGTAGGGGTAGATCTTCTACACCCCCAAGTTGGCCATCGCGACAGTGTCCCCGGTACGGACCTTGCCGGACATCAGGAGCGGCAGCATGGCGTCGCGCACTGCTGACAACTCTGCGGATTCTGCTCTTCGCTGGTGACACAAAACGCCGAGGTTCGCTAACGTATGCGCCCGCCCGTGATTCAACCGCCGTACATCCGGCACGACGACCCTTAGTAGTTCATGCGGCTGGATCCGTTGGCGACTTGCGGTCATGCCCACGACCCTCTGTTGGAGTGTTGCCAAGACGTCGCGTTGCCGCAGCGCTGACCATAAGGCGGAAGTGTCGACGCCAATCGGCCGCAGTACGACGAACTCGGTACTTGCCACCGCCATTTCCGAAGGAAGATGCGTAACGTTCCAAATCCGCGGCGTTCTCGGGTTCAGTTTCGAAAATAATACGCAGGGCTCCGATAGCACGAATTTATTGCTCTTGATCGACCTCCCGTCGACGATGCTTGGTCGGGTGCCATTGTCGAACGCTGGAAAGCTGTAGTACGCGACTACGCCATCAAATCCTCGAGGGTCGAGGGATGCTGTTGACCTCGTCGCCAAATCGGACAGGGCGGTGTAATCGGAGACGCGCTTGACCATCGCGACCATTAAGGCCTCGGCGGTCTCGATGACGCGCTTGTTCGCGGCGATCTTGTCATCCAGGGCGCCGAAAACCTCGCTGATTGCACGACGGTCGTGGGGGACATCCCACACCGAAATGTTCTTAAGGATGCTCTGGCTAAGCAGCGGCTGTCCGGATCCGGTGCGGTATCGATTAAGGGCGCAGGTATGCAGCACGTAATACCAATATCGTGTTTCTTCGGGCCTCTTTGCGCGACATATCAAGGCGTTATCGGTCACCCATGCATCACGATCGCAATAGCGCAAGCTACCGCAATAGGATCCAACGCGTCCTATTACTATCAGCGGGCCGCGGGTATTGCATTGCGTTGTATAACCGATAGCCCCGTTTGCCCCATAAACGGGATAACGCCCGGCGGCGAACCGTACCTGCAATACATCGCCGGCGCTGAATTCGAGATGGTCGCCCAACCGGACCTCGTGTTCCATCTAGCCGACCCGCCTGACCGCCGTACGTAGCTCCCCGGCCAAATCGCCTCGCTTCGACACGGCCACCCCACTCAATCCCAGCCACGACGCCATCGACTCCAGCTCGCCGGCCAGCGCCGAGGCAACTCGCTCCCGCGCCACGCCCTGCTCGCCGAACGCGCCCACGACGCATAGCGTCTTGGCCTCCCGGTCGGCTTTGAGGTCCACCCGCGCGACCAGCTGCCCGTCCAGCAGCAGCGGCCACACGTAGTAGCCGTACCGGCGTTTGGCGGCCGGGGTGTAGATCTCGATGCGGTAGTGAAAATCGAACAGCCGCTGGACCCGTGGCCGGAAGAAGATCAATGGGTCGAAGGGGCACAGCAGCGCGGTGCCGCGGTCGCGGCGCGGCACCGTCTGGCCGGACCGCAGGTAAGCCGGCGCGGGCCAGCCCTCGACACTCACCCGCTCGATTTCACCCGCGGCCACCAGCTCTGCGATCGCCGGCTTGATCTGTTGGGCGGTCAGCCGGAAATAGTCGCGGAGATCGGCCTCGGTGCCCATCCCCAGTGCTGTGGCGGCTCGCAGGGTGAGCTGCCGGACGGCTTCGTCGTCGTCGACCTCCCGCGCCAGCACCTCGGCCGGCAGTACTCGCTCCACCAGGTCGTAGTGACGGGCAAAGCCGACGCGGGTGGCCGTCGTGAGCGCACCGGAGGCGAACAGCGCCTCGGCGACCCATTTGGTGTCGCTGCGATTCCACCACGTTCCTTTTCGCATGCGCGGCTCGGCGGCCAGGTGGGCTTCGATCTGACCGGCGGTGCTGGGTCCGAGTTCGGCGACCGCGGCAATGATGTCGTCGGCCAGCTGCGGGTTGGCCTTGACGATGTGGGTTCCCCAACGTCCATGCCGGTACTGGCGCATCCTCCAGCGCAGCACCGACCAATCGTCGACGGCCATCAGTGCGGCTTCGTGCGCCCAATATTCGACCAGTAAACGCGTCGAGCGCGGGCCCCATGCGGCACGGTCCAGCACGTCACGGTCGTAGGGTCCCAGGCGGCTGAACAACGGCGCGTAGTGTGCCCGCACCGCTACCGACACCGAGTCCAGCTGCAGCACCTGAATCCGCGAGATCAGCCGCCGCAGATGTGCGCGGGTGATCGGCCCGGCTGGCTTGGGCTCGGCGAAGCCTTGTGCCGCGACCGCCACCCGGCGGGCCTGTGCGGCAGTCAGGGTGCTCATCACCGGTGGTAGCTGTGAAACCGGTAGCGCAATCCCGACCGGCTGACCAGCCACTGCCCCGCGTCGCCATGCCATGTCGCGTCGAGCAGCGGGGCCAGGGCGTCGTCGTCGCCGCGGGGTAGGTCGACGTCGACCTCGGTGACCTCACACCTGATGGCCCGCGGCAGGGCAAGGGCGTAGATCTGCGCGCCGCCGATCACCCAGGTATCCTCCGGGCCGGTGAGGGCGTCTTCGAGCGAACCGACCACCTCGGCTCCCTCCGCCATGAAGTCAGGCTGGCGGCTCAGTACCACATTTCGCCGGCCGGGCAGCGGCCGGGCAGCGGCCGGCAGCGAGTCCCAGGTCCGCCGGCCCATCACCACGGTGTGGCCCAGGGTGACCCGTTTGAAGTGGCCGAGGTCTTCGGGTACCCGCCAGGGAATGTCACCGCCGCGGCCGATGACACCCGACGTCGACTGAGCCCAGATCAGGCCCACCGTCGTCATACGGCTACTGGGGCTTTGATCGCCGGGTGCGGGTGGTAGTTCTCGACGACGATGTCCTCGTAGGTGTAGTCGAAGATCGAATCTCTCTGGGCCAGAACCAGTTTGGGGTACGGTCGGGGTTCACGGCGCAATTGCTCGCGGACCTGTTCGAGGTGGTTGTCATAAATGTGGCAATCACCGCCGGTCCAGACGAACTCGCCGACGTCAAGGTCGGACTGCGCGGCCATCATGTGGGTGAGCAGCGCGTAACTGGCGATGTTGAACGGCACGCCGAGAAACAGGTCGGCGCTGCGCTGGTAGAGCTGGCAGCTCAACCGCCCGTCGGCGACGTAGAACTGGAAGAACGCGTGACATGGCGGCAGCGCCATCTGCGGGATATCGCCGACATTCCAGGCCGAGACGATGATTCGCCGCGAATCGGGATCGGTGCGCAGCAGATTCAGGGCGGCGCTGATCTGGTCGATGTGCCCACCCGACGGGGTCGGCCAGGACCGCCATTGCACACCGTAGATAGGACCGAGATCACCTGTGCTGCTTGCCCATTCGTCCCAGATGGTGACTCCGTGCTGGTGCAGCCAGCTGATGTTCGAGTCCCCGCGTAAGAACCACAGCAACTCGTAAGCCACCGACTTGAAATGGACTTTCTTGGTGGTGAGCAGCGGGAAGCCGGCGGACAGGTCGTACCTGATCTGCTGGCCGAACAGGCTGCGGGTGCCGGTGCCGGTACGGTCGGATTTGGCCGAACCCGTTTCGAGCACCAGGCGCAGCAGGTCCTCATAGGGAGTCGCAATCGGCAACACGCGGCCAGCTTAGCGGCGATCACAAGCCCGGCGAAGCAGGGCGCGGCGGGTCGACGCCAATCAATCCAGCGGCGATCGCAAGCCCGGCGAAGCAGGGCACGGCGGGTCGACGCCAATCAATCCAGCGGCGAAAGCGCAGGAGTACAACGGAGGCCATGCCGAAAGTCACCGATACCGTCACCACGCCCGACGGCAGCTGCCCCGTCCACCTGTTCACTCCCGACGGTGCCGAAGGCCCCTGGCCCGGTGTCGTCATATATCCCGACGCCGGCGGCGTGCGGGAAACCTTCTACCAGATGGCTGCCAAACTGGCGGGCAACGGCTACGCGGTGCTGCTGCCCGACGTGTACTACCGCGAGGGCGCCTGGGCCGCATTCGATATGGCGACCGCCTTCGGCGACGCGAAGGAGCGGGCGCGGATCATGTTCATGCTCGGCACGTTGACCCCGGATCGGGTCACCCGCGACGCCGGCGCGTTCTTCGACTACCTGGCCGGCCGCCCGGAGGTGAGGGGCCAGCGATTCGGTGTGTGCGGCTATTGCATGGGTGGACGGATCTCGCTGGTGGTCGCCGGGCGTCTTGGGGACCGGGTCGCCGCCGCGGCGTCGTTTCACGGTGGCGGCTTGGTCACCGACAGCGCAGACAGCCCGCATCTGTTGGCCGAGCGGATGCGTGCCACGGTTTATGTGGGCGGCGCGAAGAACGACCCGTCGTTCACCGCTGACCACGCCGAACAGCTCGACAAAGCTCTGACCGCGGCCGGCGTCGAGCACACCATCGAGTGGTATCCGGCCGCTCACGGGTTTGCCGTCCCGGACAACCCGCCCTACGACGAGGCTTGCGCGCAGCGGCACTGGACGGCGATGACGGACGTCTTCGCTTCGGCACTACCGCGCTGATCCGGCGAGCAGACAGAGAATCACCCAAATCCTCGGCGTGTCGGGCGATTTTGTGTCTGCTCGCCCGATTCTGTGTCTGCTCGCCCGATCCTCGCCGAAGTCAGGTGACCGGCAGGTTGACCAACGTGGCCAGTCGAGCACGGTGCCGGTAGGCGGTGCCGAGGGCCAACTGGTCGCTCTTGGCCCGCTTCAGGTACAGGTGCGCGGGATACTCCCAGGTCATTCCGATGCCGCCGTGCAGCTGCACGCATTCCTCGGCGGCGTGCACCGCGACCCCGCTGCACTGGGCCTGCGCAAGAGCCGCCGCAATGGCGGCGTCTGCATCGCCCCGCGCGCAGGTGTCGGCGGCATAGCGCGCCGCGGTCGTCGCCGAACCGACCTCGAACCACAAGTCCGCCAGCCGGTGTTTGATCGCCTGGTAGGAACCGATGGCCCGGCCGAACTGCTTACGTTCCTTGGTGTAGGCCAGTGTGGTGTCAAAGCACCACCGCGCGATCCCCAGCTGCTCGGAGGCCAGCAGCGCCGCTGCGGTCTGCAGCGCCTCGGCCAGCGCCGCTTCGGCCGGCCCGGAACCGATCCGCGACGACGCCGCACCCGAAAACTGCACGTCGGCAAGGGGCCTGGTCATGTCGAAGGTCAACATCGGCGAGACCTCGACACCGGCCGCCTCGCGCGCGACGGTATGCAGCTGCACCCCGTCGGGCCCGGCGACGGGCACCACCAGCACGTCGGCTTCCCTGGCGCCTGCAACGCTGCCGACCCGTCCGGTCAGTCCGTCGGCGCCATTGCTCACCCCGGTGACCGGATCACCCGGCGCGGTGGACAGCGGCACCACCAGCGCCGCGGTGACCGCACCACCGGCCAGACCCGAGAGGGTTTCGGTCTCGCCGGATCGTGAGAGCGCGACGGTAGCAAGCACCGCGCTGGAGAGGAACGGGACCGGGGCGACGGCCCGGCCGATCTCCTCCATGACCACCGCTGCTTCACGGGCACTCGCGCCTGCTCCGCCCAGCGACTCGGGAACCAGCAGCCCGGCCACCCCCAGATCGGCGGACAGTGTCCGCCACAGCTCCGAAAAGTCTTGCGGCGGAGCATCATAGGACCGCACCACCAGCTCCGGTGGACACCGATCAGCGAACAGTTGCCGAACGCTGTCCCGCAGCGCCTCCTCGGTGTCGGAGTACAGTAGATCCGCGGCGCTCATCGCGGTAAGTCCTTCCAGGCGACGGTCTTGTCGACCCGGTGTTCACCGGGCAGGCCCAAGACCCGCTCGGAGATGGTGTTGCGCAGAATCTCCGAGGTGCCGCCTTCGATCGAGTTGCCGCGAGCCCGCAGGTAGCGATACCCCGGGCCGCGACCGATCAGATCGACGGTCTCCGGCCGGCGCAGAGTCCAGTCGTCGTATCCCAGGCCGGATTCGGGGTGTAATTCCAGTTCGAAGCCCGAGATCTGTTGCGCCAGACGGGCAAACGCCACTTTCATACCGGCACCCTCGGGGCCGGGCTGACCGCTCGCCGCCTGCTGGCGCAATCGTTCGCCGGTGAGCCGCAGCACTTCGACTTCCACCCACAGCCGCATCATCTCATCGTGCATCGCGGGATTGCGCAGCGCCGGCTGCTCACGCCAGGCCCCGGTGACCCTGCCGATGTGGCCACCCTCGCGCGGGATTCCGGTCCGTGCGCCGATCGCGACGCGCTCGTTGTTGAGGGTAGTGGTCGCTACCCGCCAGCCACCGCCTTCCGGGCCGAGCCGGTTCGTGTCGGGCACCCGGACGTCGGTGAGAAATACCTCGTTGAACTCCGCCTCGCCGGTGATCTGACGCAGCGGCCGGATGTCGATTCCCGGTTGCCTCATGTCACACAAGAAGTAGGTCAGCCCAGCATGTTTAGGCACGTTCGGGTCGGTGCGGGCGACCAGGATGGCCATCTGTGCGTGCTGGGCCATCGACGTCCATACCTTCTGCCCGTTGACAATCCAGCCGTCCCCGTTGCGCACCGCACGAGTGGCCACCCCGGCCAGATCCGATCCGGCGCCGGGTTCGCTGAACAGCTGGCAGTAGAGGTGTTCACCGGTGAACAACGGGCGCAAGAACTTACGCTTCTGGTCTTCGGTTCCGAACACGGCGATCGTCGGAGCCGCCATGCCGATGCCGATGATGTTTCGCCCGCCGCCGGCCGGCGGCGCTCCTGCCGCCGACAATTGCGCGTCGACCTGTGCCTGATATGTGTGCGGCAGGTCGAGCCCGCCGAAGCCCACGGGAAAGTGCACCCAGGCCAGCCCCGCGTCGAACCGCGCGCCGAGGAAGTCCCGCGCGTCGGCGGTGACCGGGTCGTGCTGGTCCAGCAGCTCCCGCACCCGGGTTTTTAGGTCCTCCTGAATGCTCATTGCGCGCCTCCGGGGTTCGCCTGAAAACCCCTGAACCCTTGGGCATTGCCCAGCAGCAGGCCGCCGTCGATCACCATGGTCTCTCCAGTGATCCAGCCCGCCGCATCCGAGACCAGGAAGCCGACGGCTTCGGCAACGTCGACCGGTTCGCCGATGCGCCCGAGTGCGATGGTCGCCGCCAGCGGGTCTTCATGGTCCTTCCACAGCGCCTCGGCCAGCCTGGTGCGCACCACGCCGGGGCAGATCGCGTTGACCCGCACCCGCGGCGAAAGTTCCAGGGCCAGTTGCTTGGTCACATGTATCAGGGCGGCCTTGGTGGCGTTGTACATCCCCATGGCCGGTGATTGGTGCATACCGCCGATCGAGGCGGTGTTGATGACGACACCGCCGTGTTCGCCCATCCATGCCTTGACGGCCAGCGAGGTCCACAGCAGCGGGGCCCACAGGTTGACGTCGAAGATCTTGGTGAAGCGGGCGTGGTCCTGTGCGATCAGCGGACCAAACGCCGGGTTGGTGCCCGCGTTGTTGACCAGGATGTCCACGCTGCCGAAGCGCTCGAGGGCCAGGTCCACACAGCGTTGGGCCGCTTCCTCGTCGACCGCGTGAGCACCGACGCCCACCGCGCGCTCGCCGACCTCGGCGGCGGCTGCCTCGGCGGCCTCCTGCTTGCGGGCGGTGAGCACCACCTTGGCGCCGGCGGTGGCCAGGCGCTGCGCTGTCGCCAACCCGATTCCCCTGGATGCGCCGGTGACTATGGCGGTACGGCCGGTCAGATCCAGTGAGGTCATCGTCGTATGCCTTCTGTGTCGTCGATGTTAGCCAATCTAACCCTGTGGAAACCGCTGGCCGGGGCCGGGGCTGCGCTCCGCACCGTCAGCGTCTCGGCAGCCTGCTGATCCAGGTCCGCGACTCCGCCGGATCGATGACATCGTCCAGTTCGAACGTGGTGGCCGAGCGCAGCGCCTTTCCATGCTGATAGGCCACGGCCACCAGACGCTCGAAAAGCGCTTGGCGTTCAACCTCGTCCGCGGCTGCGGCCAGCTCCTTGCGGAACCCGAGCCGCACCGCCCCTTCCAGCCCCATGCCGCCGATCTCCCCGGTGGGCCAGGCGACCGTGAACTCGGGCGCATGGAAGGAGCCACCGGCCATGGCCATTGCACCCAACCCATAGCCTTTGCGCAAGATGATCATTCCGAGCGGCACCGTCAACCGCGCGCCGGCGATGAACATCCGGCCGAAGCGCCGGACCGTGGCTTCTTTCTCCGCGTCCGGACCGACCATGAATCCGGGGGCTGCCAGCTGTTGCGGGTTGAGTGGTCGGTAGTTGTCAGTGGTGTGCGGTAGGAACAAAGGTATGAATCTGGCGGCGTGGGCTGAGCGCAATGGTGTTGCGCGGGTGACTGCGTATCGCTGGTTTCGCGCTGGTCT
>NZ_UPHQ01000139.1 GCF_900566055.1 Mycobacterium innocens | reverse complement strand
CTCATGGGATTCCAGGGGTCGTGCGCGCCAGTTGCGGCTGATCGCGGAGAACAGCCGGTGTTCGATCTTGTTCCATTTGGAGGTGCCGGGCGGCAGGTGGCAGACCGTGATGTCGAGTCCGGCCTCGGCGGCGAAGGCGGCGAGTTCGGTTTTCCACAGCCGCAGCCGGGATCCGTTGGAGCCACCGGAGTCGGCGGTGATCAGCAGCTTGTCGGATCCGGGATAGCTGATGGCGCCCATCGTGGTCCACCAGCGGCGGATCGATTCCACGGCGAACTGGCCGGTGTCGGCGTCGGTGCCGACGTTGACCCAGCCGGTGTTGGCGGCGATGTCGTAGACCCCATAGGGAGCCACTTTGCCCAGCGCCTTGTCGGCGAAGTCGTGCACCGCCACCGCGCGCGGTGACCCGGCGGGCTCCCATTCACGGCCAGCAGCTTTGTAGTTGCCGACGAGTTCCTTCTTCTTGGTGTCCACGCTGATCACCGGATCCCCGCCGGCCTGGAATCGTTCGACTTGGGTGTTGAGATAGCCGAACTGGGCATCCCGATCCCGATGCTGAGCACCTTCAATGGTTTTCGAGTTCGCCTGCAGGCTGTAGCCAGCCTGTTTGAGCAGCTTGGCCACCGTGCGCGCGGACACCCGATGCCCCCTGGCGGTCAGCTCGGCGGCCAGCTTCGCCGTCGATTTGGTCGTCCACCGCAACGGCGACTCCGGATCGCCCCGCGAGACCGGATCCACCAGCGCATCAAGCGCGGCCACCAGATCAGGATCGGTCACCGCCATCGGCGGGCGCCCCGCACCCGGGCGGCGCACCCGCCCCGGAATCGGCTCGTCGTAATCCACCTCGCGCACACCTTGGGCCACGGTATCCGGATGCACCCCACCAGCCTTCGCGACCAGCTTGATCCCGCCCCGACCCAGTACCTTCGCCTCCGCGCCGAGCAACAACCGCCACGCCCGCTCGTCCAGATGCGGGCGGATCAACAACAAACGGGCGGCGACCGGATCGGAGTCCACAGCAGGCAGCGTCATACCACAAGTGTGGACAAACCAAACACAAAAACCTAATTAATTACTGCGCGAGTCCT
>NZ_UPHQ01000021.1 GCF_900566055.1 Mycobacterium innocens | reverse complement strand
GCTCCTCGGTAGAAGGTTTTGATCTTGGCGATCGTTCTTCTACCAGGAGCTGCCCCTATATCACCGCAATAGCCTCACATGCCCCGCGTGTCACACTTGACCCAACAGCCGCTTCCTTAACTACCCGGCATTGGGACTAGCCCCGACTAGCTCAGCGGCGCGCATCCGCCCGTCCGTACCGGCGCCTATCCTCGATTGCATGGGCGCCAAAAAGGTAGACCTCACGCGGCTGGCCGCCACCTTGGCCGATTATCCATTCGCTTACCTGATCACCGTCGATGACGACTACCGCGCGCACACCGTGACCGTCGAGCCGGTACTGCGCGGGGCGGTCCTCGACGTGGGGCTGGTCGGCGGAGGAACCCGCAAGAACCTGGCGCAGCGCCGCGACGTGACGCTGCTGTGGCCCCCGCGTGAGCCCGGCGGCTATTCGCTGATCGTTGACGGCAGCGCCGAAGTAGCAGGAGCCGGTGAGGAGACCGTCCGTCTGGGGGTGGTGCCCACCCGCGCGCTGCTGCACCGCGAGGCCGAACCCGACTCCCCCGCGGCGGCCAAGGGATGCCGCCACGACTGCGTGGTGTTCTCGGCGCCGTAGCGTGCCCTGCGCGTGCGTCCAGACTGCGGTCATTGCGTCGAAACTGCGGTGAGCGTCTATGTTGCCCTGGTCCTATAGCCGGGTACGCAGTCTCGGCGCGCGAAAAAGCCCGGCCCCATGACAAGGACCGGGCTCTTTCGTGTTGACCGGACTAGAAGTCCATGCCTCCCATGTCGCCGCCACCGGGCATGGCAGCCTTTTCCTTCTCCGGCTTGTCGGCGACGACCGCCTCGGTGGTCAAGAACAGCCCCGCGATGGACGCCGCGTTCTGCAGCGCCGAACGGGTCACCTTGACCGGGTCGGCAACGCCGGCCTTGAGCAGGTCCTCGTACACACCGGTCGCGGCGTTGAGGCCGTGCCCCGCGGGCAAGTTGCGCACCTTCTCCGCGACCACGCCGGGCTCCAGGCCCGAGTTGAACGCGATCTGCTTCAGCGGAGCCTCCAGCGCCACCTTGACGATATTGGCCCCGGTGGCCTCGTCGCCCTCGAGCTTGAGCTCGTCCAGCGTGGGCGCAGCCTGCAGCAGCGTCACACCGCCGCCGGCGACGATGCCCTCCTCGACGGCCGCCTTGGCGTTGCGCACCGCGTCCTCGATGCGGTGCTTGCGCTCCTTGAGCTCCACCTCGGTGGCGGCACCGGCCTTGATCACCGCAACGCCGCCGGCCAGCTTGGCCAGCCGCTCCTGCAGCTTCTCGCGGTCGTAGTCGGAGTCGCTGTTCTCGATCTCCTGACGGATCTGCGCCACCCGCCCGGCGATGGCGTCGCTGTCGCCGGCGCCCTCCACGATGGTGGTCTCGTCCTTGGTGACGACGACCTTGCGAGCCTTACCGAGCAGGCTCAGGTCGGCGTTCTCCAGGGTCAGGCCGACCTCCTCGCTGATCACCTGACCGCCGGTGAGGATCGCCATGTCCTGCAGCATCGCCTTGCGCCGGTCACCGAAGCCGGGCGCCTTGACCGCGACCGACTTGAAGGTGCCGCGGATCTTGTTGACGACCAGGGTGGACAGCGCCTCGCCCTCGACGTCCTCGGCGATGATCAGCAGCGGCTTGCCGGCCTGGATGACCTTCTCCAGCAGGGGCAGCAGGTCCTTGACCGTCGACACCTTGGAGCTGACCAGCAGGATGTAGGGATCCTCCAGGACCGCCTCCTGCCGCTCCGGGTCGGTGACGAAGTAACCCGAGATGTAGCCCTTGTCGAAGCGCATACCCTCGGTGAGCTCGAGCTGCAGGCCGAAGGTGTTGGACTCCTCGACGGTGATGACGCCCTCGTTGCCGACCTTGTCCATCGCCTCGGCGATCAGGTCACCGATCGACTGGTCGCCGGCCGAGATGGCCGCGGTCGCAGCGATCTGCTCCTTGGTCTCGACCTCCTTGGCGCCCTTGAGCAGCGTCTCGGTGATCTTCTCGACGGCCTTCTCGATACCACGCTTGAGCCCCAGCGGGTTGGCGCCGGCGGCAACGTTGCGCAGGCCCTCTTTGACCAGCGCCTGGGCCAGCACGGTGGCCGTCGTGGTGCCGTCGCCGGCGACGTCGTCGGTCTTCTTGGCGACTTCCTTGACCAGCTCGGCGCCGATCTTCTCGTACGGGTCCTCCAGCTCGATCTCCTTGGCGATGGAAACCCCATCGTTGGTGATCGTGGGGGCACCCCACTTCTTCTCCAGGACGACGTTGCGGCCCTTGGGACCCAACGTCACCCTTACCGCGTCGGCGAGGGCGTTCAGCCCCCGCTCGAGGCCGCGACGGGCCTCTTCGTCGTACGCAATTATCTTGGCCATTGCGAAGTTATTCCTCCGGATTGGGAATGAAACTGGGGCCGCCGGGTGACGACAACCCCGTTACTTACGCTGGCCGGGCGCAGTGCCCGCGACGGACGGCTCAAGTTGTCGCCGCTGCGACGACGGCCTGGCCTCACCGTCCCGACCTAGCACTCGCCGGTGGAGAGTGCCAACGTCATTCTTAGCACTCGCCCATGACGAGTGCAAGGAACGCGTCGGTGATCGATTCCCGCCGCGCCCCGCCATGAATGGAACGCCACGGCGAATTTCCGAGCGGATCTTCGCCGCGGCGTGACGCTCGGCGACTCGGCGCGGGGCAAGCTAGCGATATGTCGCTCGTACTGCCGTCGTATCCCCCGCCCCGCTACACCGGCGACGACGGGGAAGTGAGGGCTACTTCGAGGGACTGCCCGGCCTGGCCCATGACCGACGACGATCGCCGCCTTCATCGTGGGGTCGGACACCAGCTCGCCCATGTCGTCGCGAATGGCGTTACCGCCCATGACCAAGGGCGGCGAGAGCACTTGCAGGCCCAATACCTCGCGATAGAACGTTACCGCGGCCACACAGTCGGGTACGCAGATGCCGGTGTGTGCCAAACCGGTAATCACGTTCTCAACCTGACGTCGGCCAGCAGCGCGGGCGCCCCCGGCGACACCACTGAGTATCTTGTGCCCCATGACCTCTGACGTCTCGAAAAACGCCACGGCGAACCGCAAGTGGTCGCGAGCCGACATCCCGGATCAAAACGGCCGGGTGGCCGTCGTCACCGGCGCCAACACCGGCCTGGGCTACCACACCGCCGCGGCGCTGGCTTTTCGCGGCGCGCACGTGGTGCTGGCGGTACGCAACCTCGAAAAGGGCAACGCCGCTTTGGCGCGCATCGTCGCCGCCGCGGGCCGGAATGCTCAGCAAGTAGACGTCACGCTGCAGCAGCTCGACCTGAGCTCGCTGGGTTCGGTGCGCGCCGCCGCCGCGGCGCTGCGTTCGACATATCCCCGCATCGACCTGCTGATCAACAACGCCGGGGTGATGTGGACGCCCAGGCAGGTCACCGAGGACGGGTTCGAGATGCAGTTCGGCACCAACCATCTCGGTCACTTCGCGCTGACCGGCCTGCTGCTCGACCGTCTGCTGCCGGTGCGCGGTTCGCGGGTGGTGACGGTCAGCAGTCTGGGCCACCGGATTCGCGCCGCGATCCACTTCGACGACCTGCAGTGGGAACGCGGCTATGACCGTGTCGCCGCCTACGGCCAGTCCAAACTGGCAAACCTGTTGTTCACCTACGAGCTGCAGCACCGCCTGGCGGCAGATCCCAAGGCCAACACCATCGCCGTCGCCGCCCACCCGGGCGGCTCCAACACGGAATTGGCGCGCCACCTGCCGCGGATTGTGCGACCGCTGTCCAACATCTTCGGGCCGGTGCTGTTCCAGAGCGCGGAGATGGGTGCGCTGCCGACATTGCGGGCCGCCGCCGATCCGTCCGTCGAGGGTGGGCAGTACTACGGTCCCGACGGTTTCGCCGAGCAACGCGGCCACCCGAAGCTGGTGCAGTCCAGCGCTGCGTCACATGACGAGGAGCTGCAACGCCGGCTGTGGGCGGTCTCCGAGGAACTGACCGGCGTCCACTTCCCGGTGTAGCGGACCATAATGGCCGGGTGCGATCAGTAGCAGAACACCAGCGCGTCGTCACCGACATGATCCGGGCACGTCCGCCGGAGACGGTCGCGCTGCGGGAGGCTCAGGGCCTGGTCCTGGCCGGCGACGTGATCGCTCTGCTGTCGCTGCCGGTGTTCGACAACTCGGCGATGGACGGGTACGCGGTTCGCGCCGAGGACACCGCGGGCGCGACGGCCGAGCATCCGGTGACGTTGCCGGTGGCCGAGGACATCCCGGCCGGGCGCACCGACGAACTGCGCCTGGCGCCCGGCACCGCGCACCGCATCATGACCGGCGCGCCGACACCGTCCGGCGCCACCGCCGTCGTGCCCGTCGAAGCCACCGACGGCGGCGTGCAGACGGTGGCGATCCACCAGCAGGCCACGCCGGGTAAGCACATCCGGCGCGCCGGTGAAGACGTCGCCGCCGGCACCACCGTGCTGCACGCCGGCCAACACGCGACGCCGGCCGCGCTCGGTTTGGCCGCGGCCCTGGGACTGCCCGAACTGACCGTGATTCCGCGCCAACGGGTGCTGGTGATCTCCACCGGGTCCGAACTGGTGCCGCCGGGCGGCCCGCTGCAACCGGGGCAGATTTATGAGTCCAACGCCGTCATGCTGGCCGCCGCGGTGCGCGACGCGGGTGCCGTGGTGGCGGCCACCGAGACCGCCGGCGACGACGTCGCGCAGTTCGCGGCGATCATCGAGCGCTGCGCGGGTGACGCCGACCTGATCATCACCAGCGGCGGCGTCAGCGCCGGGGCGTACGAAGTGGTCAAGGACGCCTTCGGCCGGGCCGGCGACCAGGGCGTGGAATTCGTCAAGGTAGCGATGCAGCCGGGAATGCCGCAGGGCGTCGGCGTGGTGGCGGGCACACCGATCGTGACCCTCCCGGGCAACCCGGTCAGCGCGCTGGTGTCCTTCGAGGTGTTCATCCGGCCGGCACTGCGCAAGGCCATGGGTTTTCCCGATGCGTTCCGGCCGCGGCGGGCCGCGATGCTCACCGAGTCGGTGACCTCGCCGCGCGGCAAACGGCAGTTCCGGCGGGCGGTACTGGACGCCGACAGCGGGCAGGTCACCAGTTACGGCCCGCCGGCCTCCCACCATCTGCGCTGGCTGGCCTCGGCCAACGCGCTGCTGGACATACCGGAGGACGTCGTCGAGGTGTTCGCCGGAACCGAGCTGCAGGTCTGGGATCTGTCCTGATCTCAGTCCACCGATGACATGACCGCGTCGCGGTGGAATTGGTCGGCCGCTTCGAACGCGTCGGTGCCGTGGATCGCTACCGCGACCCAGCACCGGATTGGCGCTGACCAGTGCCCAGGAATGCGCCGACACTCCCCGATTACTCCATCCTGGCGGCCATGGTCCGGCAGTGCGGCAGATCGGCCGGATCGGCACCGGATCGACTAGGGCACACCGGACGCCTGCCTTCCGTAAGATGACCGCGTGGCACGACGCCCCCGCCCTCCCGCCGAGGAGCGCACTTCCTACCCGGCACCCTCGCTGAGTCCGCAGCACCTGCTCGCATTGTTGCGGTCGACGGTTCCGCCGATCCACCCGGCCGGGCGCCCGTTCATCGCCGCCGGCCTGGCAGCGGCGTCGACCGGGATTCTGGGCCAGGCCGCCACCGGACGCGACCTTCGGTGGCTGCGCCGGACGGGTCTGCTGGCCGCGGGCGCGTGTGCGGGGTTTTTCCGGCACCCCTCCCGGGTGTCACCGACCCGGCCCGGCGCCATCGTCGCGCCGGCCGACGGCGTGATCTGCGTGATCGACTCCGCGGCGCCGCCCGCCGAACTCAGCATGGGCGCCGCACCCCTGCCCCGGGTCAGCATCTTCTTGTCGATTTTCGACGTCCACGTGCAGCGGTCACCGGTGAGCGGCGAGGTGATCGCCGTGCAACACCGGCCCGGTCGCTTCGGATCCGCCGACCTGCCCTCGGCCAGCGTCGACAACGAACGCACCAGTGTGCGGATCCGCACCCCTAGCGGCTCGCAGGTCTCAGAGGTCATAGTCGTGCAGATCGCCGGGTTGGTGGCACGCCGCATCGTGTGCGACGCACATGTCGGGGACAAGCTGTCGATCGGTGACACCTATGGCCTGATCCGGTTCGGCTCGCGGCTGGACACCTACCTGCCGCCCGGCGCGGAACCCGTGGTCAGGGTGGGCCAGCGGGCGATCGCCGGCGAGACTGTACTGGCCGAACTGCCATGACCACCAAGCCTCGGATCAGACGAGGGGTGAACCTGCATCTATTGCCCAGCGCAATGACGGTGCTGTCCATCTGCGCGGGCTTGACCTCGATCAAGTTCGCCCTCGACCACAAGCCGATACCGGCGATGGCGCTGATCGCCGTGGCCGCCATCCTCGACGCCCTGGACGGCCGAGTGGCCCGCATCCTGGACGTTCAGTCGCGAATGGGCGCCGAAATCGACTCCCTGGCCGATGCCGTCAACTTCGGCGTGACACCCGCGCTGGTGGTATACGTGACGATGCTGTCCAAATGGCCGGTCGGCTGGATGGTGGTGCTGCTGTATGCGGTGTGTGTGGTGTTGCGGTTGGCCAGGTACAACGCTCAGCTGGACGACGGCACCTTGCCCCCCTACGCGAAGGAATTCTTCGTCGGAATGCCCGCGCCGGCGGGCGCGGTGTCGATGATCGGTCTTATCGGCCTCAAACTGCAGTTCGGCGAAGGCTGGTGGACGTCGGTGTATTTCCTGGCCTTCTGGGTGACGGGAACGTCGTTGCTGATGGTCAGCACCATCCCGATGAAGAAGATCCACACCGTCGCGGTGCCGCCCAACCTGGCCGCCCCGCTGCTGGCGGTGCTGGCGATCGTGGCGGCCGCCGCCGTCCTGGCGCCCTACATCCTGATCTGGGTCATCATCATCTCCTACGTGTGCCACATCCCGTTCGCGGTGCGCAGCAAACGCTGGCTTGCCGAACATCCCGAGGTGTGGGGCGAAAAACCCAAGCAACGACGTGCCGCCCGGCGCGCGATCCGCCGAGCGCAGCCGCACCGGCGGTCGATGGCGCGGCTGGGGCTGCGTAAGCCGGGCGGGCGGTTGTGACTCGTCCCGGCGATCCGGTTGGGACTCGCCCCGTCGGGGCCCCGCAGCTGACGCTGACCGCCCGGCTGAACACCTCGGCCGTCGACTCACGCCGGGGTGTGGTGCGGCTGCACCCGAGCGCCATTGCCGCCCTGAGCATCCGGGAGTGGGACGCGGTATCGCTGACCGGGTCCCGGACGACCGCGGCGGTGGCCGGCATGGCCGGCCCGCAAATTCCGGTCGGCACCATCCTGCTGGACGACGTCACGCTGTCCAACGCCGGTGTACGGGAGGGCACCGCGGTGCTCGTCAATGCGGTCACCGTCTACGGCGCTCGAACGGTGACGCTGAGCGGCTCGACGCTGGCCTCGCAGTCGATCTCGCCGCTCACCCTGCGCCAGGCCCTGCTCGGCAAGGTGCTGACCGTCGGCGACGCGGTGTCACTGCTTCCCCGCGACCTGGGTCCCGGAACCTCCACGTCGGCGGCCACCCGGGCGTTGGCGGCATCGGTCGGGATCAGCTGGACGTCGGAGCTGTTGACGGTGACCGGCGTCGATCCCGAAGGGCCGGTCAGCGTGCAGCCGAATTCCCTGGTCACCTGGGGCGCGGGCGTGCCCTACCGGGCGTCGACGGCCGCGGAGAAGGCCAGCGTCGCCACCCCGGAGATCCAGGTCGAAGAGCTCAAGGGCACCCAGCCGCAGGCCGCCAAGCTCACCGAATGGCTCAAGCTGGCCCTCGACGAGCCCCACCTGCTCAAGACCCTGGGGGCAGGCGCCAACCTGGGGGTGCTGGTGTCGGGTCCGGCCGGCGTCGGCAAGGTGACGCTGGTGCGCGCGGTGTGTGCCGGGCGCCGGCTGGTGGAGCTGGACGGGCCGGAGGTCGGCGCGCTGGCTGCCGAAGACCGGCTCAAAACTGTCGTGTCGGCGGTCACGGCGGTGCGTGACGGCGGCGGGGTGCTGCTGATCATCGACGTCGACGCCTTGCTGCCGGCAACCGCCGAACCGGTGGCCTCGCTGATACTGGCCGAGTTGCGCACCGCGGTGGCCACCGACGGCGTGGCGGTGATCGCCACCACCGCCCGGCCCGACCAGATCGATGCGCGGCTGCGCGCGCCCGAGCTGCTGGACCGGGAACTCGGTCTGCCGCTGCCCGACGCCGGCACCCGCAGGGCGTTGCTGGAAGCGCTGCTCAAGCATGTCCCCACCGGTGACCTTGATCTCGACGAAATTGCCAGCCGCACACCGGGTTTCGTCGTTGCCGACCTGGCAGCGCTGCTGCGCGAGGGGGCATTGCGGGCCGCCTCGCGGGCCAGCGCGGACGGCCAGTCACCGACGCTGAACCAGGACGACCTGGTCGGCGCGCTGACGGTCATCCGGCCGCTGTCCCGCTCGGCCAGCGAAGAGGTCGCCGTCGGCAGCATCACGCTCGACGACGTCGGTGACATGGCCGAGGCCAAGCAGGCGCTGACCGAGTCGGTGTTGTGGCCGTTGCAGCACCCGGACACGTTCGCCCGGTTGGGGGTGGACCCGCCCCGCGGGGTGTTGCTCTACGGCCCGCCCGGGTGCGGAAAGACCTTTGTGGTGCGTGCGCTGGCCAGTACCGGGCAGCTGAGCGTGCACGCGGTCAAGGGCTCCGAGCTGATGGACAAGTGGGTCGGCTCGTCGGAAAAGGCGGTGCGCGAATTGTTTCGGCGCGCCCGCGACTCCGCGCCGTCTCTGGTGTTTCTCGACGAAGTCGACGCGCTCGCACCCCGGCGCGGCCAAAGCTTCGATTCCGGAGTGAGCGACCGGGTGGTGGCGGCCCTGCTGACCGAGCTCGACGGCATCGACCCGTTGCGCGACGTCGTCGTGCTGGGCGCCACCAACCGGCCCGACCTGATCGACCCGGCCCTGCTGCGCCCGGGGCGGCTGGAACGCCTGGTGTTCGTCGAACCGCCCGACGCGGCGGCGCGGCGCGAAATTCTGCGCACCGCCGGCAGGTCGGTCCCGCTGGCCGCCGACGTCGACCTGGACGAGGTGGCCGCCGGGCTCGACGGGTACAGCGCCGCCGACTGTGTGGCTCTGCTACGGGAGGCCGCCCTGACCGCGATGCGGCGCTCCATCGATGCCGCCGACGTCACCGCCGCCGATCTGGCCGCTGCCCGCGAAATCGTCCGGCCGTCGCTGGATCCGCTGCAGGTGGCGGCGCTGCGCAGCTTTACCGAGGGCCGGTAGCGACCCATCCGGACGCGCGCCTGGCCGGGCATCATGATGCCTGGTATGCGCACCACTTTGACGCCCGACGAGGACGTCGTTCGCCTGATCGAGAAGGCGGTTCACCGCGAGCGCCGCCCCATGAAACACGTCATCAACGACGCGCTGCGCAGCGCGCTGGCGCAGCCGATGGAGCGCCGCACGCCGTATCAGTTGAAGCCGCATCGCACGGCAGTGCGGCCGACATACCCCGCCATATTCGGCTTTTTGCGTATCGCGACCAACGCACGCATCCTCACCGAGCCCCTGTCGGCGGCCGAAGCAGTCGCCTATGTGCGCGACTGGCTTACCCAGCCGAACGTGGACCTTCTTATCCCGTCTGCCCGCCATCTGGACCTGGCATCGGGGTTGCTCGAGGAACTCGGCACGGCCGCCAACCTGACCACCGACGTCCAACTGGCCGCCTACGCGATCGAGCACAACACCGAAATGCAGTCCAACGACCCTGATTTCGCCCGATTCGCCGGTCCCACGTGGACCGACCCACTGCGTGACCGAAAACCGGCACGCTATTCGGACATCTGGAACTCCACTATCGCGGCGACCGCGTCGACGGCCTCATCCAGCGCTGCCAGCCGGGCTGCCGCCGACGGCGCCGACAGCACCGCGTAGCGATCAGCGGTGCCCATCGGAATCCGGGATGCCAGCGCATACAGACGTTGCCCTGCTTCCGGGTCGGCACGGCCGTAGCCCAGCAGTACGTCGCGACCCGGCAACTGCGCACCACGGGCCGCCGCGATCCGCTCGAACAACGCCATCACCCGGCCCTCGAGTGCGAGCAACTGCGTTTCGGTCACCGGTTCTCCGGTCTCGTCGGGCCAGCTCTGCGCGATCGCCCGCGGGTAGGGATCGTCGGGCAGCCACTCGGCCACCCGAATGCGTTCGCCGGTGCGGCAACGCAACAGGTATCGGCCGAGGCCGAGATCGGCGCATTCCTCGATCCTGGCCAACGTGCCTACGTCACAACGCGTTTCACCGCCACCGACCTCACGTCCGCGCGAGATCAGCACGACTCCGAACGGATCGCCGCTGCCCGCGCAGTGCCGCACCAACGCGGTGTAGCGCGGCTCGAAGATGCGCAACGGCAGGTCCTGGCCGGGCAGTAGCGCCGTCTCGAGCGGGAACATGGGCAGCTCCACCGGTGCGAAATGCGCCATCAGCTAAACCTAAGGCCGCCGAGCCGGGAGTTGATAGCTCGACCCTTAGATGTCGAGCTCCGCAACCAGCGCGTCGACGACGGCGCGCAGGTCGCCGTCATGGTCCTCGGCCACCCGCCGCTGCCGCTGGTAGGAAGCACCCACCCGGGGGATGTCGGCCACCGCGGCCAGCTCGTCGGCACAATTCAGCGACTTGGCGACCGGCTCCAGCCGGGTCAGCAGATCGTCGAGGTCGTCGGTGACCAGCCGCTCGTTACTGTCGGCGTCCAAGATGATCACCGCGTCCAGGCCGTAGCGAGCGGCACGCCACTTGTTTTCCTGGACATGCCAGGGCGGCATGGTGGGCAGCGTCTCCCCGGCGTCGAGCCGGCGGTCCAGGTCGACCACCAGGCAGTGGGTCAAGGCGACCAGCGCGCCGAGCTCACGCAAGTTGGAGATGCCGTCGCACACCCGTATCTCGATCGTGCCCAGATGCGGCGAAGGTCTTATGTCCCAACGGATTTCGTCCATATGGTCGATGATGCCGGTCTTCCTCTGGTCGTAGACGAAGCCTTCGAACTCGGCCCAGGTTTGGAACTGGAACGGCAACCCGGCGGTGGGCAGCTGCTGAAACATCATGGCCCGGTTACTGGCATAGCCAGTGTCTTCGCCGCCCCACCACGGTGAGGACGCCGACAGCGCCAACAGGTGCGGGTAGTAGTTGAGCAGCGACGAGATGATCGGCATCACCTTGTTGGCCGACGAGATCCCGACGTGGACGTGCACGCCCCAGATCAGCATCTGGCGGCCCCACCATTGGGTGCGTTTGATCAACTCGGCGTAGCGCGGCGCGTCGGTGAGCTTCTGGGTCGACCACCGCGCGAACGGGTGGGTGCCGGCACAGAACAGCTCCATGCCGCGGTCCCGGACGATCCGGCGCGCAGAGCCCAGGGTGTCACGCAGATCCTGCATCGCCTCGGCGGCACAGTCACAGATGCCACTGACCACCTCGACGGTGTTGCGCAGCAATTCCTTGTGGACGCGCGGGTTTTCGCCGATCTCGGCGATGACCGCGGTGGCTTCGTTGCTCAGATCTCGGGTCTGCGCGTCGACGAGCGCGAACTCCCATTCCACACCGACAGTCGGCCGTGGTGACGGTGCGAAATCAATACGGACATCACCTTTTTTGGGCGTCCTGTTGACCGGCGAGCTAGCCGGAACCGATGACACCGCACGCCACCCGCTTGCCGGCGTCACCGGTGGTCAACGTGGTCTGATCGGGACCCGGTGTCCCGTTGGTCTGGGTGTAACGGTCCGCCGGGATGTTGGCGAAGTTGTCGGCACCGGCGTGAATGATGATCGCGGTTTTTTCACCGCTCACCAGGTCGTCCATGGCGAAGGCATCGGTGGTGGTCACCAGCGTGCCGCTGCCGTCGCCGCGCACCTGCAGCGACGTCAAGTCACCACTGGATTGTCCGGCCTTGACACGCCCGGGCACCTGGAAGTGCCCGCCGGCGGACAGGAAGTCGCCGGGAGCCCCGCCTGACGGGGCGACCGAATTGGGCTCGCACTTGCCCGCCTGGTGGATGTGCACGCCGTGGAAACCGGGCGCAAGGCGGCCGGTGCCGGTTGTCACGATCGTGATGGTCGCGAACCCGTTGGCGAACTCGAACTTGGCGGTCGCGACCTCGGTGCCGTCGGGTGCCCGCAGCTGGGTGGTCAAGCCCTGTGCGCCGGGCACCCCCTCCTGGTGGCCCCTGCCCTCCGACGGCGCGGGTGACCCGGTCCAGATTGACGGCGTGGTACCCGGTGTCGTCGAGGCGTGTTGCGGCGACGAGCACGCGCTTACCAGCGCGACGCAAGCGGCCGCGGACAGGGTGGCGGCTACGACGGGGCGGTGACCGGCGGGCATAGACATAGCGGAGAGCCTAGCCTGGCGCCGAAGCGGGTCGAAACGACCCGCTGAGAAGCCGGGCAATCAGATCCAGCCTGGCGCCGAAGCGGGTCGAAACGACCCGCTGAGAAGCCGGGCAATCAGATCCAGCCTGGCGCCGAAGCGGGTCGAAACGACCCGCTGAGAAGCCGGGCCTCAACCCGTGACGAGCACGATGACGCCGGGCGGTTGGTCGGCGAGTTCGGCGATGCGCCGCTCGACGGGCGCTCCCAGTTTCTGTCCCACGGCGTCCGCGGTGGCCCGCTCCCCCTCGGCGTCGCCGTAGTAAACGGTGGTGGCGGAGACATCCGACACGGCGAGGTTAGTGACCTCGGTCACTTTGAAACCGGCCGCCTTGAGCTGGTCCGCGGTCCGCCCGGCGACTCCCTCTTTGCCGGAGATGTTGTACACCCGCACCTCGGCCTGGTTCGCCGCGGGCTTGGCGCTGGTCGAGGTGGGCGCGGTGCTGGTGGTCGTCATGCCGGCCACCGTCGACGAGTCGTCGTCGGATTTCCCGGACGAACCCAGGGCTTGCCAGCCCAGCAGCAGGAAGATGACGCCCAAGAACAGCAGCACCATCACCATGGCCCGCAGGGGAAGCCCCGTGGAGTCGGGTACGCGCTCGTTCATCGAGCCCACTGTAGCCAGGAGTGGCCCGAAAACTGTAACGGCACGTCAAAAAGGTGGACGGGTGTCAGGTCACCTCGAAGCCGAGGCGCCGCGCCGCCCGCGCCTTCTGACGGCTGGCTCGCAGCCGCCGCAGCCGTTTCACCAGCATGGGGTCCGCGGCCAGCGCCTCGGGCCGGTCAACCAGCGCATTGAGCACTTGGTAATAGCGTGTCGCCGACATGGAGAATAGCTCTTTGATCGCTTCTTCCTTGGCGCCGGCAAACTTCCACCATTGACGTTCGAAAGCCAGGATGTCGTGCTCGCGACGGGTCAGACCTTCGGCAATGTCAGAGTCGTCCCCCGCTCGATTTGCCCGCGCCATAGCGCCGTCCATATTGCTTCCCCTGGGCCCTTCCGGCGAATGCTCACTTAGCTCGAATGACTTGACCTACAAAGGCGCATGTTCCGGCGATATTGAACCATGCCCGGAAGTGTTGCCCGGTGACCCTGGCCCGCGAGTCGGCCGATTGGGTGCATTGCCCTGCTTCCCCGCTGCGCCGGTCGCGTCGACCCGGTAACCGGCCCGGGGACGTCGTCGAACGCTGCGTCACATCAGCCACACCAGCCACCGACGGCACCGGTACCCAGTTCCCGAACTTGATAGCGGATGCGCAAGCACGTCGTGAGGAGCCGGCCCGCTGCGCCGCTTCACGGCGGATCCTGGGGCCGGGGCCGGCCCGCCTAAGCTAGCCGACCATGGCAGTCGTACCTATTCGCATCGTGGGCGATCCCGTCTTGCACACTCCGACGAAGCAGATACCGGTCGGCGCCGACGGATCGCTGCCGGCCGATCTGCCGCAACTGATCACCGACATGTACGACACCATGGACGCCGCGTACGGCGTCGGCCTGGCCGCCAACCAGATCGGCTACGGACTGCGGGTGTTCGTCTACGACTGCGCCGAGGACCGCGGCAAGACCGCGCGCCGCCGAGGGGTGGTCATCAACCCGGTGCTGGAGACTTCCGAAATCCCCGAAACCATGCCCGACCCCGATAATGACGAGGAGGGCTGCCTGTCGGTTCCCGGCGAGTCGTTTCCCACCGGGCGGGCCAAGTGGGCGCGGGTCACCGGCCTCGGCGCCGACGGCACACCGGTCGACATCGAGGGCACGGGCCTGTTCGCGCGGATGCTGCAGCACGAAACCGGGCACCTGGATGGCTTGCTGTACCTGGACTGTCTCATCGGCCGGTATGCCCGCAGCGCGAAACGGGCGGTCAAGTCACACGGCTGGGGCGTACCCGGCCTGTCGTGGCTGCCGGGCGAGGGGCCCGACCCGTTCGGTCACTGATGGCGGTCTCGTGGCCGGACGCCGGGACGCGGGTGACGGTTCGCTACCGCCGGCCCGCCGGGTCTGTCCCGCCGCTGACCGACGCGGTGGGCAAGCTGCTGACCGTCGCCCCGACGGTGCGGGTGCGGACGAAGGCCGGCGCGACGGTCGAAATCGCACCCGCCGACGTCGTGGCGGTGCGGGTTCTCACCGATGCTCCGGTGCGCACCGCGGAGATCCGGGCCGTCGAGCACGCGGCCGCCAAGGCCTGGCCCGGTGTGGAACACTGCTGGCTGGACGGCTGGCTGCTGCGGGCCGGCCACGGAGCCACTCCCGCCGATTCGGCAGTGCCGCTGGACATCTCGGCCCGGGCCGGTACCGTCCCGGCGATCGCCGACTGGTACCGGGCCCGCGGTCTCACGCCTCGGCTGGCCATCCCCGACCGGCTACTGCCCCAGCCGACCGGATGGGTGCCCGAACACACCGAACTCCTCCTGGTGCGCGACGTCGACGACGTGGAAGAAGGGGTCACCCGCCCAACCGACCGCCCGATCACCCTGTCCGCCCGTCCCGACGACACCTGGCTGCGGCTCGACGGCCGCCGGATACCCGTTGACGTCCTTACCGCCGTCGTCGACGGTGAACTCGCATTCGGCAGCTACCCCGGGGTGGCCGCCGCACGCGCGGCCGTCACCGACGCACCGGACGGCACTCGTTGGGTAGGGCTGTGGGCGCCCCGCGCCGGCGACCAGTCCCGCGCCGCCCCACTGTATGAAGCACTGCTGGCCTGGGGCGCTCGGCGCGGCGCGACCCGCGCCCACCTGAGCGTGCCGGACGCCGGCCCGGCCCAGCCACTGGGTTTCCGGCTGCACCATCGCCGCCGCTACCTGCGGCCACCCGATAGCCTCTAGCCATGCCCGAGGGCACCATGCGGCTGGCCACCTGGAACGTGAATTCGATTCGCACCCGCCTGGACCGCGTCCTCGACTGGCTTGTCCGCGCCGACGTCGACGTATTGGCCATGCAGGAGACCAAGTGCGCCGACGGACAGTTCCCCGCGCTGCCACTATTCGAACTCGGCTATGAGGTCGCGCATGTCGGCTTCGATCAATGGAACGGCGTGGCAATCGCATCCCGGGTCGGTCTCGACGATGTCCAGATCGGCTTCGACGGCCAACCCACCTGGAGCCGCAAACCGGAGGTGGCGGCCACGGCGGAAGCTCGCGCCCTGGGTGCCACCTGCGGCGGTGTCCGGGTGTGGAGCCTGTACGTGCCCAATGGCCGCGCCCTGGGCGATCCGCACTACACCTACAAGTTGGATTGGCTTGCGGCGCTGAAGAATACGGCTGAAGGCTGGTTACGCGACGATCCCGCCGCCGCCATTGCGCTGGCCGGTGACTGGAACATCGCCCCGATCGACGACGACGTGTGGAGCACCGAGTTCTATGCCGGAGCCACGCATGTCTCAGAACCGGAACGCAAGGCGTTCAATGCCATTGTCAACGCCCAATTCGCCGATCTGGTAAGACCTTTCGCACCCGGACCGGGGGTCTACACCTACTGGGACTACACCCAGCTGCGCTTTCCGAAGCGCCAGGGAATGCGTATCGACTTCATCCTCGGCTCGCCCGCGCTGGCCCGCCGTGTCGTCGACGCGCAGATCGTCCGCGAGGAGCGCAAAGGTAAGGCGCCCAGCGACCACGCGCCGGTCTTCGTCGATGTACGCGACGGCACGGCTGGATAACCGGCAGACACTCTCCAGTCACTCTTCGTTGTCCTGGCGTTGGTAACGTGGCAGGCTTTTAGTAGACATGCGTGCTGTGAAGTGTGCGGCCCGGAGTAGATAAACGATTACAAGCCAAGGAGTCATCATGGGAGTCGTCGGCGGAGCGGTCCGCAGCGTTGGTCGAACGGTGAGTCAGGCCGCCACGGTGACCACGGCAGCCGCGGGCGCCGTCGGCGGCGCGGCGGTCAACGGCGTTGTCGGCGGCGTGAAAGGAGCCGCGGAAGGCATGCAGCGCGGCCTCAGCACCGGCACCAAGTCGACACCGGCGGCCGCGTTGGCCATCGGCGCGCTCGGCGTCGCCGGAATCGTCGAGTGGCCGATCCTGTTGGCCGTCGGGGGCGGCGCGTTGTTGTTGCGCCGGATGAACAAGAAGCCCGGGGACTCCGGGCCGCCGGTGAAGGCGAAACTCACCCCGGTACCCAGCGAGTCCGAGCCGGAAAAAGCCCCGCCACAAAAGACAACCGGTAAGGCACCGGCCAAGAAGGCGGCCGGGCGTCGGGCAGGTAGCACCGAGCTGCGCAGCACCAACTGACGGCGGTGTTGAGCACCCGTTGAGCATTGCCAAGTCCATAACACGGTCTCTGCCGCTGCGCGCCCTCGCGACTGGCATTCAGGCGACCACCGCGCTTACCGTCGCATCGGTCACGGTCGCCGCGGACGTCGCCGAAACGTTGGGTAAGACGGCGGGTTCGGTCACCAAGGCGTGTTTCGAGGCCGGTGCCGCGCCGCTGCGCGACGGAGCCAAGGCGGTTTCCGGCGAGCTGTCCCGTGAGACCCTGAGCAGGCACTGCTGGCGCGGTGACGACCGCGCCTGGATCGAGGTGCGGGGCCTCGGCGACGACGGCGAACTCGGCCGCGTGGTGCTGGAGTCGATGCGGGCCCACCCCGGCGTGGCGTCGGCCAGCCTGAACTATCCGTTATCCCGTGTCGTCGTCGGCATCGACGAGCCGGCGACAACGCTGCGGGAGCTGTGCCGCGTCGTCGCTGATGCCGAAAACCGTTACCGCTCAACGCAAGACAGCTACCGCCGCACACCCGCGGCCAGCCTGCCGGGCGATGGTGTGGTGCTGGCGACCCGGGCGGTGACCCTGGCCGCCAACGCCGCCGGGCTGGGCCTAGCGGTCGGTGGCCGGGCCCTGCGCTGGCCCCGATTGCCGATCAGCGTGCTCGCGGGCGTGGTGGCGTTCGACTACCAGCCGCGATTACGCGGCCTGCTCGAAGACCGCATTGGCGCGGCGGCGACCGACACCGTCATGACCCTGGCCGTCGCCGCGGCAGAGACGCTCACGCAGGCGCCGGCGTCGCTGTCGGTGGGCCTGGTGATGCAGACGCTCAAAGCCGCCGAATCCCTTGCCGCAGCACGGGCCTGGTACTACCACGAACCACTGTTGGCGCGGCATGCGGACCAAGCTCCGATCGAGCCGGTGCGCCGGCCCGCGCCCACCGTCGAGCGCGCTACCGGTCGTTTTGCACTCATCCAGGCGATCAGCGCCGGTCTGGTCGGCGCCAGCACCCGCAACCTGGACATGGCCGCCACCGCCGCGCTGGTGGCCACCCCGAAGGCCAGCCGAACCGCGCCGGAGGCGTTCGCCGCCGCGCTCGGGCAAGGGCTGGCCGATCGCCATCGGGTTTTGCCGTTGCGCCCGGAGTGCCTGCGCCGCCTGAGCAAGGTCGACGCGATCGTCGTCGACCCTCGGGTGTTGTGCACCGAAAAACTGCGGGTGGCCCGCATCGCCGGCGCCGAGCAGGACGAGCTGTCGGCCGCCTGGAACCGCGCGCAGCTGCTCCTGGAAAAAAACGGTCTTCGTCCCGGCTGGCACCCGGTACCCGGAATATCGTCCGGCACAAGGGCATCCGGTGTCAGAGCGCTTTTTCTGCCGGCCCACGACCCATTCGCCGCGGCCGTGGTGGCCGAGGCACATCGCACCGGAGCAGAGCTGGTCTCGGTGGACGACGGCTCGTTGGGCGAGCTGCGGCCGGCATTCGACGATATCCGGCCAGTGCCAAAGGCAACGCAGAACGGCTCGATCGACGACGCCCTGGCCGGCGCGGTGGCCGATCTCCAACAGGCCGGCCGGACGGTAGCGGTGTTGTCCTCGATTGGCGGGCAAGCCATTTCGACGGCGGACGTGGCACTGGGGGTATTGCCGCACGCCGCGGCCGGCCCGGCGTGGCATGCCGACGTGTTGCTGCCCGACCTTGCCGCCGCCTGGCGCATGATGCACGCAATTCCGGCGGCCCGGGAAGCACGTCGGCGGGGCATCGAAATATCTGGTGGCGCATCGGCTTTGGGCGCATTGCTGATGCTGCCCGGGGTCCGCGGGCTGGGCCCCGGACCCGTGACCACCGGAGCGGCGGCGGGGATGCTGTCGGGATATCTGTTGGCGCGCAAGATCGTCGGTGCGCAGCCGCCGCGTCCGGCGGCCTTCCACGAGTGGCACGCGATGTCCCCCGAGCAGGTCGGTAAACTCCTGCCATCGCCGGACGACCCGGCGCAGTCGGCACCGGAGCACTCGACGCTGGCCACCCGCGCCGTTGCCGGTGGCATTCACACGGCCAAGCGCGGCGCCCGGCTCACCGTGGGGCCCGCGCAGGCAATCGGGCAGTTCCTCGGCGCGGTGCGTGCGGAGTTGTCCGACCCGATGACGCCCATGCTGGCGCTGGGCGCCACCGCCAGCGCGGTGCTGGGGTCGCCCGTCGACGCGGTGATGGTCGGCTCGGTGCTGACCGGCAACTCGGTACTCGCCGCGACCCAGCGGTTGCGCGCCGAAAGCCGACTGAATCGCCTACTGGCGCTGCAGGTTCCGCCGGCCAGGAAGGTGGTGACCGGTCCGGGCGGGCAGCGGGTGTACCGCGACGTCATCGCCGAGCAATTGCAGCCGGGCGATGTCATCGAGGTGCGAACCCACGAGGTGGTCCCCGCCGACGCCCGGGTGATCGAGGAGGTCGACGTCGAGGTCGACGAATCCGCGCTCACCGGCGAATCGCTGTCGGTGACCAAACAGGTCGAAGCCACCCCCGGTGCGGACCTGGCCGAGCGCCACTGCATGTTGTACGCGGGCACCACCGTCGTCGCGGGTAGCGCGGTGGCGGTGGTGACCGCCGTCAGCGCCGACACCCAAGAACGGCGCGCTGCCGAACTCGTTTCCAGTGACCTGTCCAATGTCGGTCTGCACTATCAGCTGAGCCAGCTCACCAACCGGGCCTGGCCGGTCAGCATGACCGGCGGCGCCGTGGTCACCGGGCTGGGGCTGTTGCGTCGCCAGGGCCTGCGGCAGGCGGTGGCCAGCGGCATCGCGGTCACGGTGGCCGCCGTCCCGGAAGGCATGCCGCTGGTGGCGACGCTGGCACAGCAAGCCTCGGCGCGACGGCTGACCCAGTTCGGCGCGCTGGTTCGCATCCCGCGTTCGGTGGAGGCACTCGGCCGGGTCGACATGGTCTGCTTCGACAAGACCGGGACACTCAGCGAGAACCGCCTGCGCGTGGCCAAGGTGCGCCCGGCGCCGGGCTACAGCGGCGACGAGGTGCTGCGCTGTGCCGTGCACGCCGCTCCGGCCACCGACGGCGGCCCGCAGCTGCACGCCACCGATGTCGCCATCGTCGAGGCGGCGCCGTCCGGCGTGGCCGGCAACGCGGACCCGCCGGACGCTCACCTCCCGTTCCGCTCGGGCAGGTCGTTTTCGGCCTCGGTGTCGGGCACCGAGCTGACCGTCAAAGGTGCGCCCGAGGTGGTGTTGGCCGCCTGCGGCGCCGATGGACCCGACATGGACCAGATGGTCGCCGGACTGGCCGCAGACGGGCTGCGGGTGATCGCGGTCGCGCGCCGTCAGCTCGACCCGCAGCAGGCCCGGTCGGTTCTCGACGACCCCGACGACATCGCCCGCTGCTGTCGCGACGGCCTGTCCCTGGTGGGCTTCCTCGGGCTATCGGACACCCCGCGCGGCCCGGCCGCCCAACTGCTCGCGGACCTTTACGACCACGGGCTCGACGTGCGGCTGATCACCGGCGATCACCCGATCACCGCCGCGGCGATCGCGCAGGAACTTGGTATGTCGGTGACCCCGGATCAGATCATCAGCGGTGCGCAGTGGGACGCCATGTCGCGCAAGGACCAGGAACAGGCGGTGGCCGAGCGGACCATCTTCGCCCGGATGACCCCGGAGAACAAGGTGCAGATCGTGCAGACGCTGGAACGCAGCGGGCGGGTCTGCGCGATGGTCGGCGACGGCTCCAACGACGCCGCCGCGATTCGGGCCGCCACCGTGGGGATCGGGGTGGTCTCGCACGGCAGTGACCCCGCGCGGGTCGCCGCCGACATGGTGCTGATCGACGGCCGCATCGAATCGCTGCTTCCCGCCATCCTGGAGGGTCGTCAATTGTGGCAGCGGGTACAGGCGGCGGTGTCGGTGTTGCTGGGCGGCAACGCCGGCGAGGTGGCTTTCGCCATCATCGGCAGCGCCATCAGCGGAACCTCGCCGTTGAACACCCGACAGCTGCTGCTGGTGAACATGCTGACCGACGCGTTGCCCGCCGCGGCGCTGGCGGTCAGCAAACCCCGCGACCCGACGAGTCTGGACGCCCGCGGCCCGGATCAGCGTGCGCTGTGGCAGGCGGTTGGCGTCCGCGGGGCGACCACCGCCGCCGCGGCTACCGCGGCGTGGACGGTGGCGAGGTTCACCGGCCTGCCGCGCCGCGCATCGACGGTGGGACTGGTCGCGCTGGTCGCGGCGCAGCTGGGCCAAACCCTGCTGGACTCGCATGACTGGCTGGTCGTGCTCACCGCGCTGGGCTCACTGGCCGCGATGGGAACCCTGATCAGCATTCCCCTCGTCAGCCAGCTGATCGGCTGCACCCCACTCGGCCCGGTCGGGTGGGCGCAGGCCCTGGGGTCGGCCGCCGCCGCGACCGCCGCAATGGCCGTTCTGAACCGCATTCTGGACAGTACGGATGCGCAACCGGATCCATCGGACCCGTCGGCACCCGAGCGCAGTACCCCGCCGGCACCTGGCGAGGGGCCGGCTTCCGCTCCACGATCTCCACGAACCCCACACGCCACAGCAGCGCATAAAGCTCCCGCAACGGCACGCTCAGCACCGCGGCAATCGACGAAACCAGCGGATCGGCCAGGGCGTCGGTCGTCGACATACTCCCGACGGTGACCCTACGACACTGCTCGGCGGCAAACCCTTCGTTACTGAAAGGCAAATGATGGTAGAAAAGAAGGCTCGTCGCGCAACATCGCAGCGTGAAGCCGTGAAGAAGATCAGAGAGGGCGAGACCTTCGTGGTTAATCTTCCGTTGGTAGGACAACTCGAAGTGCCCCGGCCCGAACAACTGGCCTACTACGGCGGTCTGGCCGCGCTGGCCGCCCTCGAACTCATCGACTGGCCGGTCGCTTTGGTGATCGCGACCGGGCACGTCCTGGCGAGCAACCACCACAACCGGCTCCTGGAAGAGCTCGGCGAGGCGATGGAAGAGGCCTAATCACGGCCTAATCAGGGCCTGGTCAGTTCCCCGTCAGTTTCCGGTCAGGGCCTGGTCAGGTCGCTGCCGCATCGTCGAACTGCAGCGCAACCCGGGTTCCGCCGGCAGTACGGACGGTGTCGACCCGGTCAGCGAGCCCGCTCATCAGGGTGAGCCCGCGTCCGCGCCGCTGGCTGCGCAGGCTGGCCGAGGAGTCACCCGCCCACCGGCCGCAGTCGCTGACGGTGACCACGACCCGGTCCCGCTGCAGGAAAGCCTCGATGGAGACGGTTTTGCGGGCATCGCAGCCGCTGCCGTGTTCGATTGCGTTGGTCACCGCTTCTCCCGTAGCCAGCAGGATCTTGTCGCTACCGGCGGGTGCGATGTCGATGGTGGCCAACCAGTCCCGCAGCCGCTGCCGAGCGCCCGGGATTTCCGCCGGCACCGCGCGCAACACGGTGGCGAAACTGCGCGTCCCGGCATGGCTGGGCCGAAGCGCCAGCACCACCACGTCGTCGCGGTAGCCGTCCGGGGGGCGCATGCGGTGCAGCAACTCGGCGCAGACCGCATCGACGGGCAGCCCGGCGCACGCTGCGGCCGCGGTTTGCAGACGGGCGAATCCCTGGTCGAGCGTCTCCCCGGCCCGCTCGATCAATCCGTCGGTATAGAGCAGGATCAAACTTCCCACGGGCAGGTCGGCGTGTCCGGTGGTCTCGGCGGAGTTTTCTCCGTACGTGGCCACCGGGGGACGCCGGCCCGACTGGAGATAGTCCGGGCGACCGTCCGCGGAGACCAACAGCGGATAGGGATGCCCGGCACACAGATACCGCATGGCTCCGCCCCCGGCGTCGGGTCCGGTGTCCGGTCGGGCGTCGATGACGGCGTAAGCAACGGTGGCGCCGCGGGCGCCGGCGATGGTAGCCGCATATTTGTCCAGCGCAGCCAGCACATCGGACGGCTCGGCCGACGTCAGCGCGGAGGCAGCCACCGCCGCGCGCAGTCGGCTCATCACGATTGCGGCGGGCAGACCATGCCCGACGACGTCACCCACCGAGATGCCGACCGTGCCGTCGCCGTCCAACGGCGTCACCGAATACCAGTCGCCGCCAACCCGCATCGCTTCACCCGCCGGTTGGTACACCGCGGCCACCACCGCGGCCGTCGACCCGCGATGCAGGTCGAGAAGGTGCTCCTGGAACGAGACGGCAATCCGGTGTTCCTGGGCTCTGAGCAGCACCCGGTCCAGTGCGGATTGGGTGATTTCGGCTATCCGGGTGAACATGTCGAGTTCGGCGGCGTAGAACTGGCGCGGCGTGGGCCAGAGCAGGATCAGCACTCCGATGACACGGCCGGTGCGACCGCGCAACGGGTGGGCGACACACGCGCGAACACTGGCCGCGGTGTCCTGCACGGCGTGTTGATAGCGCGGCGGGAGCGCCAGGGTGTCGCTGACGACCATGGGTGCTCCGCGGCGGATGACGTCGGGTCCGACCAGGGGGCTGTGCAGCGAGACAACGTGATAGCGGTCGCGCACTTCGGCGGGAAGACCGCCGGCGTATTCGAAGCGGGCGTACTCGCCGTCGACAACACCGATCCCGACCGCGGCCGCGTCCGAACCGAACCGGGAATCGAGCATCGCGGCCAGTATTCCGGCCACCGAGTCGGTGGCCTGCAGCGCGGCGTCAAGCTCGGCCAGATCCACCGCCAGCCCCTGCCGCCTGCGCTCGCGGTCGACGGCCGCCAACCGCGACCTCACCCGTTCGACGAGTTCCTGAGACCGGAACGGCTTGGGCAGGTAGTCGTCGGCACCGCCGGCGAGGCCTTCACTGACGGCCTCGGCGCCGGCGCGGGCGGACAGCATGATCACCGGTGTGGCCGCCAGGACCGGATCATCGCGAATGGCCGCGACGAATTCGAATCCGTCCAGGGACGGCATCATGACGTCGGTCACGATCACATCGGGGTGCAGCCGGCGAGTCGCGTTCAGCGCCGCCTCGCCGTCGGCGACCAGAACGGTCTCCCAATGCGGCGACAACACTCGGTCCAGATAGGCGCGCATGTCGGCGTTGTCGTCGACGATCAACACCAGCCCGCGCCCGTGGTCACGGCTGACCTCCGGCCGGGGCGCGGACGGACCCACCCACTGGCTGGCCTCCTCCACGTACGGATTGTTCCCGCCCTTCGGTCGGGTGAACGACGGGTCGACCGCTGTGTCACCCACCGACGACGGAAGCCGAATGGTCACGGTGGTACCTCGGCCCGGTTCACTGTCGATCTGCACCGTGCCACGCTGCAGCTCGACCAGGCCGCGCACCAGGGACAGCCCGATGCCGGTGCCTTCAGCGCTGCGCCCGCTGACGCTTTCGGCCCGGTAGAAACGCTCGAACAGGCGGCCCAGGTCGGGTTCGGCAATCCCAACCCCGGTGTCCCGCACGGCAATGCGGCAGTGCGCGCCGTCGCTGCGCACCTCGACGGTGATCGATCCGGTCAGCGTGTATTTGACCGCGTTGGACAGCAGGTTCAACACGATCGTCTCCCACATGTCCGGATCGACATCGGCCAACACCGGACGACAGTCCAGCACCAGATCCAGACCCGCGCGCGCGCAGAGCTCGCTGAACGAGGAAGCGATATCCAAGGTCAAGGCGCCGACGTCGGTGCATGCCAGCTTCGCGTTGGCGCGGCCGGCTTCGATGCGGGAGAAGTCCAGCAGCGAGTCCACCATCCGCAGCAGACGCCGCGCATTACGTCGTGCGGCGCCCAGCCGTTCGGCCAGGACGGTGTCCGGCCCCGCGTCCGACAGCGCGTCGTCGAGCGGCCCGAGCAGCAGCGTCAGCGGCGTACGGAACTCATGGCTGACGTTGGTCAGCAAGGCCGTCTTCGCCCTATCCAGTTCGGCCAGCGCATCGGCTCGCCGCCGCTGCTGCTCGTAGCCGTATGCCGCCGCGAACGCCGCCGATAGCTGGTCGGCCAGCAATTGGCAAAAGCCGCGGTATTGCCGATCGAGAGGCCGGAGCGGATTTATCCCTATCACGAGGGCGCCGACGACCGCGCCGTCGCGCAGCGGCAGCACCAAGGCCTGCTGCGGACAATCGCCACCGAAAACGGCTGCGATATCGGGCATTACGGCTGCCAAGTCATCGATCTGATGGGCCCGTGCTCCCGCCCTCTCATCCCAGGTCGGCAGCTCCGACAGCGTCGCGGGCAGCAAACTCGACATCGACGGCGTCGCCCCGCGCAACACCAGGTCGTGCGACCTCGCGCCGTCGTCGGTTTGGTCGACGTAGACCGCGACGAATGGCAGGTCCGCGGCCTGTGTCCCAGTCACTGCGATGACCGCGTTCACAGCGTCATCGAGGCTATGGGCTTCCATGACGGCGGACGCCACGGAATTGAGCACGTGGAGGCGACGCTCGCTCAACACCCGCTCGGTGGTTTCGGTGACCGCGCAGAAGACCCCATCGACATTCCCGCCGTTAGCGATCAGCGGGCTGTAGCTGAAGGTGAAGTACCGTTCCTGCGGACGCCCGCCGGTCACCAGCGGCACCAACAAGTCGTCGGACCATATCGCAGCGCCGGTGTCGGTGACGCTGTTGAGCATGGGACCAACCGATTCCCACGCGTCCCACCACACATCGCGACCTGCCCCACCTAGTGCCGCCGGATGCTTGTCGGCCAATATCGGAATAAAGGCGTCGTTGTACACCTGGAAAAGTTCGTGCGCGCCCAAGAACATCGCCATCGGAAAACGCGAGGTCAGCGTCACCGCTAAGGCCGCTACTATCTCGGGCGCCCAACCCTGCGGCTGGCCGAGCGGATGAGCTGCCCAGTCGAATTCAGCGAAACGGCGGCCCATCTCACCGCCCAACGGAACCGCGGCCGCCAAGTCATCGGGTAGCTGTCGCCTACCGGATGTGCTGGGCGGGGTCGGCTCGCTCATCGTGCCTGTTCAGGATCCTTGGGTGGGCACGCCTGCAGGGCTTGCGAAACGGTGGGGTAGATCTCGAGAATGCGGTCCAGCTCGGTCACCTTGATCGGCTGGGTGACCTGACCGTGGTCGGCGACCAGCCGGACCGACGTCCCGGCGGCGATGCCCTGCTCGTGGCAATCCAGGACCGCGTTCAATCCCGCGCTTCCGAAAAAGGTCACCGGCTGCAAATCGATGACGACCAGGCGGGCGGGGTGGGTGGCGGCCAGCTGCAACGCCGCGTTCAGGTGGGCGGTGAGCTCGTCCACGGTGGTCGAGTCGATATCGCCCTCGGCACGCACCACAACGGCGTCCCGGCAAACCTCATGTCCGACCGCCAGCAGGTCCATGGCCTTCACTCCGCCCGCGAATATGTCGAATTCCGGTAGCTAACTGGGGCGGGGCGCCCGACCCACGCCTGCGCCGTCCTAGATTGCTACAGCCTAACCCGCTTCGGCCGGGATACGTTCATGCACCGTTAGCAACAGGTGGTCGAATTGGCTTTGGACCGCCGCCGACGAGGACGGCAAGGTGGCGACCTCGGCGACCAACTGCTTTGCCAGCGCCCGCACCTTGGTATTGGTCTCCTGCGACCGCCACTGCAGGACACGGAAGGCCTGCTCGGGGCTGACCCGGTACACGGCCATCAGCACACCCTTGGCCTGCTCGATCGCCGCGCGGTTCTCGAACAGGTCGGGCAGGGCCTCGTCGAGCACTTCCTGCCGGGCTTCGTCGAAGGTGTCGGTGAGGTCGATGTAATAGCCGGCGGTGCCCAATACCGCACCCGAATCGTCGAGCATGCGATCGGCCACGACGATCGCGTCGTGCACCTTGCCCCCGGTGTCGATGAATCGATGACGGCTCGAAAACGAGCCACCCGAGCGCAACGCGTAGTCGAGCAAGTCCTGGACATGGGCGCGGTCGTCGGGATGTTTGTGCGACAACAGCAGCTTCGTCGTCGGCACAACCGATCCGGGTTCGTAGCCATGCATTCGTGCTACTTCGTCGGACCACTCCCAACGTTGACCGACGAACCAGAAACGAAAACCGCCGACATTCAAGTACTTACTGAGCCCGGCGGGCATTTCGCCGCCGGTCGGATGGTCACGGCAGTCGGGCAGGTGCACGTCTGAAATCATCCCACTTGGCGAGCCGACCGGCCAGCATGCTCCAGACGCCCCTGCACAGCGGTGCCGCGCTGCGCTAGCGTTGGGTACATCCACCTAATCCACACGGGAGCGCACACCCAGTGCGCTGAGAGGACGGCTCGGGGCCGTCGACCGTACGAACCTGACCGGGTAATGCCGGCGTAGGGAGATGAAATGACCGTGACCACCGAACCGTCGGCACCTTCCGTGACCACCGGACCCATCGCGGGCAGCAGCAAGGCTTATCGCGCGCTGGACGGGGTACCCGGCGCGCGCGTGCCGTTTCGGCGGGTGCGCCTTTCCACCGGGGATCACTTCGACCTCTACGACACCTCCGGCCCCTACACCGATCCCGATGCGGTCATCGACCTGACCGCCGGCCTGGCGGCGCGGCCCGGGGTGGTCCGCGACCGCGGCACCCAGCTGCAGCGCGCCCGGGCCGGCGAGATCACCGCCGAGATGGCGTTCATCGCCGCCCGCGAAGACCTGCCGGCCGAGCTGGTCCGCGACGAGGTCGCCCGCGGCCGGGCGGTGATCCCGGCCAACCACAACCATCCCGAGAGCGAGCCGATGATCATCGGCAAGGCGTTCGCGGTCAAGGTCAACGCGAACATCGGCAATTCGGCGGTGACGTCCTCGATCGCCGAGGAGGTCGACAAGATGGTGTGGGCCACCCGGTGGGGCGCCGACACCATCATGGACCTGTCCACCGGTAAGAACATCCACGAAACCCGCGAGTGGATCCTGCGCAATTCGCCGGTGCCGGTCGGCACGGTGCCGATCTACCAGGCGCTGGAGAAGGTCAAGGGCGACCCGACCGAGCTGACGTGGGAGATCTACCGCGACACCGTGATCGAGCAGTGCGAGCAGGGCGTCGACTACATGACTGTGCACGCCGGGGTGCTGCTGCGGTATGTGCCGCTTACCGCCAAACGCGTCACCGGGATCGTGTCCCGCGGCGGATCGATCATGGCCGCCTGGTGCCTGGCCCATCACCGAGAGTCGTTCCTGTACACGCAGTTCGACGAACTTTGCGACATATTCGCGCGCTACGACGTCACGTTCTCGCTGGGCGACGGGTTGCGGCCGGGTTCGATCGCCGACGCCAACGACGCCGCGCAGTTTGCCGAGCTGCGTACCCTGGGCGAGCTGACCAAGATCGCGAAAGCCCATGGCGCACAGGTGATGATCGAAGGGCCGGGTCACATACCCATGCACAAGATCGTCGAGAACGTGCGCCTGGAAGAGGAACTGTGCGAGGAGGCCCCGTTTTACACGCTGGGTCCCCTGGCCACCGACATCGCGCCGGCCTACGACCACATCACCTCGGCCATCGGCGCGGCCATCATCGCCCAGGCCGGCACGGCGATGCTGTGCTATGTCACGCCGAAGGAACACCTCGGGTTGCCCGACCGCAAGGACGTCAAGGACGGGGTGATCGCCTACAAGATCGCTGCGCACGCAGCGGATTTGGCCAAGGGGCATCCGCGTGCGCAGGAAAGAGATGACGCGCTGTCCACTGCTCGATTTGAATTCCGGTGGAATGACCAGTTCGCCTTGTCGCTGGATCCCGACACCGCACGGGAATTCCACGACGAGACGCTGCCCGCCGAACCGGCCAAGACCGCACACTTCTGCTCGATGTGCGGGCCGAAGTTCTGCTCGATGCGCATCACCCAGGATGTCCGCGACTACGCGGCCGCGCATGGTCTCGACAGCGAGGAAGCCATCGAGGCGGCCATGCAGGAGAAGTCGCTGGAGTTCGCCGAGCACGGCAACCGGGTGTATGTGCCGATCACGCAGCGGTGATCGCAAGCGCGGCGCAGCCGGCCGCTGGAGGTACCCCCGCGGAGCCGGCGGACGGGTCATCGCCATCCGGCACAGTGAATTACCTGCCTCCCGTGCTGCCTGTGCCGCCGCCGGGTACGACGCCGTTGCGGGTGCTGACGGTCGCCGGCTCGGACTCGGGTGGCGGTGCCGGCATCCAGGCCGATATGCGCACCATGGCGCTGCTGGGGGTGCATGCCTGCGTCGCCGTCACCGCCGTTACCGTGCAGAACACGTTGGGAGTCAAAAGCTTTCACGAGGTGCCCGACGATGTCGTGGCAGGTCAGATCGAGGCCGTGGTTACCGATATCGGCATCCAGGCCGCCAAGACCGGGATGCTGGCGTCGTCGCGCATCATCGCCGCGGTGGCCGCCACCTGGCGCCGCCTGGAATTGAGGGTTCCGCTGGTCGTCGACCCGGTCTGCGCATCCATGCACGGAGACCCGCTGTTGGCCGCTTCGGACCTGGATTCGCTTCGCGCTGAGGTGTTTCCGTTGGCGACGCTGGTGACACCGAATCTGGACGAGGTGCGCCTGCTGGTGGACATCGAGGTCGTCGACCCGGGTTCGCAGCGCGCAGCGTGCAAGGCCCTGCGTGCGCTGGGCCCCCGGTGGGTTTTGGTGAAGGGCGGTCACCTGCGATCGTCGGACCACAGCTGTGATCTGCTCTATGGTGGCCCCTCCGCAGAGGCCGATTTCTACGAGTTCGACGCGCCGCGGCTGCCCACCGGCAACGACCACGGCGGCGGCGACACCCTGGCCGCCGCGGTCGCTTGTGCGCTGGCGCACGGGTTCACCGTGCCCGACGCGGTGGCCTTCGGGAAACGATGGGTCACCGAATGTCTGCGCGCCGCTTACCCGTTGGGGGCCGGCCATGGCCCGGTCTCCGCGTTGTTTCGGCTGTCATGAACCTCGACCGGATTGCGGGCATCGCACACCAGCCCGACGGCCGCGCGCACGGCGTCGTGGTACTGACTCACGGTGCTGGCGGCGACCGGGATTCCCCACTGCTGCAACGTGTTTGCGACGAATGGGCCCGGCATGGCTGGCTGGCGGTCCGGTATAACCTGCCCTACCGTCGTCGTCGCCCGAAAGGCCCACCGTCCGGCTCGGGCGACGCCGACCGCGCGGGCATCGTCGACGCGATCGAGGTGTGCCGCGGGCTGGCCGGCGGCTCGCTGATCGCGGGCGGGCATTCCTACGGAGGTCGGCAAACCTCCATGGTGGTCGCCGCCGGTGCGGCGGAAGTTGACGCGCTGACGCTGTTCTCCTATCCGGTGCATCCGCCCGGTAAGCCGGAGCGCGCCCGCACCGAGCACCTGCCGAGCATCACGGTGCCGACGGTGTTCACCCACGGCACGTCCGATCCGTTCGGCACCATCGCGGAGTTGCGCGATGCCGTAGCGCTGATCGCCGCACCGACCGAAATCGTCGAGATCACCGGCGCGCGACACGATTTAGCCTCGAAGGCCCTCGACGTCGCAGCGTTGGCGGTCGATGCGGCGCTACGCCTGTTGGCTGGCTGACCGGGTCACCTCTTAGGGCCCTGCCACCGCGGCACGTCCGCGAGCCGGTCTCGATCCTCGCCATCGAGGATCACTCAGATCACTGAATTCACTTGAGCAACAACGGCGTCGGGTCTTGTCGGTGGCCCGCAGTATCATTCGAACATGTTTTCGAGTAGCCGGGACGGGGTCGGCGCCGCGTTCGACGAGCTTGACGCGGCGTTGAACCGGGTGCTGGAGCTCTCGGCCGAGGTGCTGACCGTCCCGGAATGCCTGGCGCTGCTGGAACGCTGCGAAGTGGTGCGGCGCCGGTTGCCCGCCGCCGAGCATCCGCTGATCAACACCCTGGCCGAGCAGGCCGACACCAGCGAGCTGGGCGGCAAGCTGGCCTTCGCGCTGGCCCCGCGGCTGCGCATCACCCGCAGCGAAGCCTCGCGGCGCATCGGTGAGGCCGCCGATCTGGGGCCGCGGCGCGCGCTCACCGGCCAGCCGCTGCCGCCGCTGTTGACTGCCACCGCCGCCGCCCAACGCGCCGGGCAGATCAGCAGCGCCCATGTCCGGGTGATCCGCACCTTCTACCACCAGCTACCCAACTGTGTCGGCCCGGCCATGCGTGACAAGGCCGAAGCCGACCTGGCCGCCCTGGCCGGCAAGCATCGCCCCGACCAGCTGGACAAGCTGGCCGCCAAGATGGCCGACTGCCTCAACCCCGACGGCAACTTCACCGACACCGATCGCGCGCGCCGCCGCGGCATCATCATCGGCACCCAAGGCCCCGACGGCATGTCGGCGATCAGCGGATACCTGACCCCCGAGGCCCGCGCCACCTGGGATGCGCTGCTGGCCAAACTGGCCGCTCCGGGCATGTGCAACCCCGACGACCCCCACCCATGCGTCAGCGGCACCCCCACCCAAACCGCGATCGAGTCCGACACCCGCAGCACCGGCCAACGAACCCACGACGCGATCAGCACCGCGCTGCGAGCCATGCTGTGCTCGACCGATCTGGGTCAACACAACGGGCTGCCCGCCACCATCATCGTGTCCACCACGCTGGCCGAGCTGGAATCTGGCTGCGGCAACGCCCTGACCGGCGGCGGCACCCTGCTGCCCATGTCCGACGTGATCCGGCTGGCCTCCCACGCCCATCATTACCTGCGGATCTTCACCAAAGGACGCGAGCTGGGCCTGTATCACAGCAAACGCATCGCCACACCGGGGCAACGAATTGTCTTGTACGCCAAGGACCGAGGCTGTTCATTTCCCAACTGCGACGTGCCGGGCTATCTCACCGAAGTACACCACGTCACCGACTTCGCGCAATGCCAACAAACCAACATCGACGACCTGGCATTAGGCTGCGGACCCCACCACAAACTCGTCACCTCCGGCGGCTGGACCACCCGCAAGAACACCCACGGTGACACCGAATGGATCCCACCGGCCCACCTGGACTACGGCCAACCCAGAACCAACACCTACTTCCACCCCGAAAAGCTGCTACACGACGCCAACAAAGACGACGATGACCCGTGATCACCGGCGCGGGCCGAGCTTGTTGCAGCGCGCCGGGTCCCCTTGCAGGCCCGGTCAGGCAACGTTGTCCCACTGCTGCTCGGGTGCATCGGCGTTGCACCAGCGGGTGGATACAAACGTCCCAGGATTCGGGCCGCCGAGAACGGCGAGGCAGCCACGAAAGTCACTGGTGACCAGGCCGTTGGACTGGGTAGCCGAATGCTGGGCGATCGAATTCAAACAGGGGTCGAGGTGCACGAACAAAAAGTCCCCCTGCTGGATCAGGCATTGCCCGGGAAAGGCCACGCTCTCGAGCTCCCGGGAATCAGTGAGATCCCAGCGCTGATTGTTCGACCCGCCGCAGGGGTTGATCACCACCGCGGTCACCACCCCCGCCACTCGGGGCGTCCAGACAAACATCGCCCGACCGGCTTTTCAACTGAATCGGGCCGTCGGCGTGCGCCACACCGGCGTTGAGCACCACGAGACCCCAGTCGCGCCGGCTATGCCAAGGGCGTGGCGCACACTGCCCGTCAGCCGCGGTCCGCGCATTTCACTATGACCGATCATTTGGATCACCTCACCCGCGGCACCGCCGCGTTCCCACGAAACCGCTTCCGCCACAGCCGGTTTGCCGCGGATGACCAGGTCCTTACCTTCGGCTGCGCCGAACCGGTCTGAATCTGGCGCCCGTCGCGGCATCCGAAGTCACGAGGGTGTTGGGCTTGCTTCGCCGCGCCGGATCCCCGGCAAGCCCGGTCATGGAACGCTATCCCACTGTTGCTCGGGTGCACCGGCGTTGCACCATCGGGTGGATACCCACGTCCCCGGGTCTGGGCCGCCGAGAACCGCGAGGCAGCCTCCAAGGTCATTCGTCACCTGGCCGTTGGGCTGGATGGTCCAATGCTGGCTGATCCAGTTGGTACAGGGATTGAGTTTCGCCCACCAACCCTCCCCCGGTTGGATCAGGCACTCCCCGGGGAAGGCCACGCTTTCGATCTCCTGGCCATTGAGATTCCAGCGCTGGAAGTCTGTCCCGTTGCAGGGGTTGATCACCACCGGGCTGACCCAACTGCCACTCGGGGCGTCCAGACAGACATCGCCTAGTCGGCTTTTCAACTCGACCGGGCCGTCGGCATCTGCCACACCGGCGTTGAGCACCGCGAGACCCAAGACTGCGCCGACTACGGCAAGGGCCCGGCGCCCACTGCAAATCAACCGCGATCCACGCATCTCAGCTCCACCATCGTCTTGAACCACCTCACCCACCGGGCGGGGCAGCTCGCACCGAAACCACATCCGCCACAGCCGGTTTGCCGCGGATAACAAGATCCTCACCTTAGCCTGCGCCAAGCCGCTCTGCATCTGGTGCCGCGTTCCTCGAGTTCCCCGCCGGCGCCCCCACCTCAACCGGTTGTCGACGCGGCCGAAGATCACCGCCCAATCCTGTTCGGGGCAACGGGATTCGGGCCGAATGCGCGAATACGGCCGCCTGCGCTACAGCGCGTAGCGCGAATAGCAGGCCTCCATATCGCCACCCACTCCGGCACGGAATGCCGCGATCCGGGTGAACCCGGCCGGCACGCTGATCCCGTCGGCGTCGCTGGCCACCATGTGGTTGGTCAGCAGTCCGGAAACGGCTTCGTCGAGATCACCGGCGGTCAGAATGAGTTGCTGACCGGACGGCAGGTCGATCGGCTCGGCCATCTTGCGGTGCGCAACGCCGGTCAGGCAGGCCGTCCGCAGGGCGGTCCACGGACTCTGCATCGCCAGCCCGCGTTCATGCTGCGCCGCCAGCGCGTATCTCGACATCACGATCGACAATGCGGTGTCATCGCCTTGCGGCAACGCCTGTTCGTCGGTGCCGGCGACCTTTCCCATGGTCGCCAGCGCCGGCAGATCGACGACGATCGTGTTGCTGGCCGGACAGTACGACGCCGGCGGACTGGGCTTGGCATCTCGGCAGCCGGCCGCCTGGTAGGACAGCGTGGGCGGATTCTTGGGTGAAAAGATCTTGCCCATCAGCTCCATCAGCGTCTTCAGCGTGTCTTCGTTGATCGCGACCTCGCCGGTCTCCGGGTTCCCGCTGCTGTCGACCCGCAGGCCTTTCGGCAGGTCACCGCGGCGGCGCTCGATCTCGGACTTGTTGATCGCCGCACAAGCCTCGGTCCCACTGAGGAAGCCCATCTGGAAGGCGCTGACCCGGTCCAGGGCGGACCCGTGTTCGTCGTCGTTTTCCGCATCCGCGTCCATTACCGGGTCGCGGGTGGTGATGATCCCGGCGAGCACGTGGTCGAGCCCGTCCGCGGTGCTCAACGTGAAGCGTGGCGACTTACCCGCGGCCACCCAGTACAAATAGACGCCGGCGAAGCAATCCGCTTGTTGCTCACGGACAATGGTGGCGTCGTTGCGGGTCACCAACTTCGCCATCACCTGAAGGGCGTGCCCGAACTCGTGTGCTAACACGCCGGTGACGGATATCTCGCCGAAATACTTCTCGGCGACCGGCATAAATACTCCTCGGTCCCAGGCGATCATGTTGCAGCGCGAGGTGAAGAACGCGTTGACCAGCTGGTAGGTCTCGTTGTGGCAGACCATCGGGCTGCTGGGGTCATTGGAGTCGTAAGACACCAGTTTGTCGACGGGTTTGAACGTGCCCTTGAGGGCTTCGCTGTAGACCGCTTTCCAGTAATCCTGGATATCGTTGACCGACAGCAACGACAACTTGTCGATCGGTCCGTTGTTGGTGTTGATCACCGTGCCGGTCGCAGCAGGCCCGTCGGGACGGGGGCCGCTGGGACCGTTGGTCGCGGGCAGACCTCCGACCCGGAACGGATCGTTGAGGATCGACAGCCCACGTCCCTCCACCATGGTGGTACAACCAGCCACCACCAGCATGACACCCAGGCCGGCTGCCGCGGTGCGTAGCGATGCGGTCAGCCCGCGTGTGCATCGCCGCCGCAACTGACGTCTTGCCCGACCGCAGTTATCCATGTAATCGACCCCGATCCCGACCGGCCTGCACCCAAGGGTCCCAGTTTAGATCGGTTGGTTGGAAGTCAGTGTGCAAACCAAGCAGCGACGCCGCAAAAAGTCCGGGTGCCGCATTCGGCCCGAGCAGGCCGGTGCCACAACGGTTTCTATACTTGCCGGACCTGCCGGAGTCCGGCCGGCGCGGCGGCCGCTACGACACCGGCGCGCGGTGGCGCTTGTCGTGTGGGGTGACGCCGTTGACGCCCGCGATGGACTGCGCATAGCTGCCCACCGCGAACGCCACTCCCGAGCCCATCACGGCCAATGCTTCCCTGTTGACGTTGTCGGCGGTGTCCCTTGCGCTCAGGTAGTTGGGATCGAATGCGACGCCTGCCTGACCGCCCCAAAGGCGTGCCTGCACGGTGGTTTTCGTCTGGGAGGCGCCGGTGGTCAGACCGCCGATGGGCACCCCGGCGACCAGGAAAGGATGATAGTCGGCACTGGCGGTCAGCGGCATGTCAGCGGGCCGCTTACCCGCCAGGTTCACATAGCCGGCAAGGGTGCGTTCGATGCCGGCCGAACCTTCGGGCACATCGGCTGACGCCACACCGGGACCCGGTGGGCCGGATTGGTCGCCGTCGTCGGTGAAGAAGCCCGCGTTGGGCGAGCCCAGCATGTCGAAATTCAGGTACATCGCGATGTTGTTGAGCTGTTCGCCGTTCAGACCGAAGACGTAGTCCATCGCGCCGGTGATCCCGGCGCCCCAGAAGGCGAACCGCACCGCATTGTTGGCCGGCGGCAGCGGCCCCAACTGCAGCGCCGTTTCCAGCACCGCGGCCACCCCGGACCCGCCGTCGTTGATGCCCGGGCCCCCGGCTGGGCTGTCGAGATGTGCGCCGAGCATGATCACCTCATTCGGCGTCCCGGTTTTGGTCTGCGCCAGCACATTCCGCGATGTGACCTTGACGTACTCGGTGTCCAGCACCAGCCGCACCGGGGCGGTTGCGCGTCCCAGGGCAGCGGCGACGTTGGCGTCGACCACCGCGACGGGCACGGTGAGCTGGTTGTAGTAGCCGGGGCTGAAGAGGGTCGGCGGGCTTCCCTGTCTCGTGGGCTCACTCACCACGATCAGCCCGATAGCACCTTTGGCGAGCGCGCTGTTCTGCTTGTCGACGACCGAACAGCGCGTATCGTCCACCACGGCGATCGCGCTCTTCGGCAGCACGGACGGGTAGTCGCCGACGGCGCAGCCGGCCGGTTGGGTGGGCCGTACCGGCTGGCCGGTCAGGCCACCGGGTGGCGTCCGAACCAGCAGCGAGGCCTGGTCGACGGGATAACTGCGGCCGGCGACGGTCAGCGCCGGTTTACCCTGCGACGCGGTGTACACCCGCTCGAACTGTGGGGTCGACACCTCAAAACCCTTGGTGCGCAGCGCATTCGCCACATAGTCGACGCTGGCGTCGTAGCCACGGGTACCCGTCGCCCGGTTGCCGTTGTTGGCGTTGGCGATGGCCTGCAGCGCACGCAGGTGGGTGAACATCCCGTCGGCGGTGACCTTGCCGGCCAACGTGCGACCCAGGTCGGGCGCCGCGGCCGGCGGCGCCGGCTTGGGCGCCGAGCATGCGGCCAGCAGACAAGCCGCCAGCAGCAGCGTCGCTATCAGGCCCCGCATCATGGCTTGACGAGCACGTGACGGGTGCGATCCTCTATCGGGGGAACACCGTTACGGCCGGTCAGGTCCTGCGCGTACAGGCCCACCGCGTAGGCGACACCGGCGCCCTGGATGCCCAGCGCCGTGCGGTCGATGTGCTCTAAGGTGTCACCCTTTTGGTGATAGTTGGGATCGAAAGGCTCGTTTGCGGTGCCGCCCCACAGCTTTGCCTGCTCGTCGGTCTTCTTGACCTCCGCGCCGGCGAAGAGCCCTCCGGACGGGATCCCCGCCAAGGTGAATCCGTCATAGTCGGAACGACCGTCGAACGCCGTGTCCTGCGCGGTCTTGCCGGCCAACTTCAAATACGCGACCAGCAGCCGCTCGATTCCGGCCGAGCCTTCCGGCACTACCGGCTGGCCACGGCTGTCCAGTGGCAGCGACTGGTCTCCGTCATAGGTGAAGTAGCCCGGATTGGGGGAGGCCAGCATGTCGAAGTTCAGATAGAGCGCTATGTTCTTCAGCGCGTCGGGATTGAGCGACTCGACATAGTTGCGGGAACCGATCAGCCCCAGCTCCTCGGCACCCCAGAATCCGAACCGCACCGCGTTGTGCACCTGCGGCGAGTTGCCCAGTTGCACTGCGGTTTCCAGGACTGCGGCCACTCCGGAGCCGTTGTCGTTGATACCGGGACCCTCGGCCACGCTGTCCAAATGGGCGCCTGCCATCACCACATCGGTGGTGGACCCGGTTTTGGTCTGCGCGATGACGTTGCGCGCCTTGAAACTCTGGGTGCTCGCGGCGAGCTTGACGGTTGTCGGCCCGGACTTCCCGCGCAGCTGCATGCCCACCGACTTGGTGACACCGACGACCGGGATCTTGACGTCGGTGTTGACCCCCAGGGTGCCGCCCATCGACTGCTCGTCGACGTTGTCGACGATGATCAGCGCCGCGACGCCCTGCTGGGCGGCGACGTCTTCTTTCTGGGCGAACTCGCAGCTGCCACGGTCCACCAGCGCCACGGCACCCTTTGCGGGCAGTTTGTCGTAGTCGGCGGCGGTGCAGCCCGGGCTGTCGTCGGTAGGAACCGACAGCAACGGTCCGCTCACCCCGTCCGGAGCGGTGCCGAGACTGTATTCCAGCGCATGTGCCTCCACGGTCAGGCCACCGACGGTCACCGACCCCTTCTCGGCGTGGAACACGCGGGCCGAAAACTCGGGTGTCTGCACGTCAAAACCGCTGTTGCGCAAGGTGTTGACGACGTAGTCGACGCTGGCCTCGTAGCCCGGGGTGCCTACCGCCCGGGTGCCGTCGTTGGCGTTGGCGATGTCCTGCAGTTTGGCAAGATGCGCCATCATCGCTTCGGTATGCACCCGGTTGTGCAACGCGTCGGCGAACTGGGCCGCGGCGGGATTGCCGGTAAAGGTCTGGGGACAGCCCGACGAATGAACACAACCGACCACCAGCAGGGCAATGACCACCACCACCGCCACGGACATTGCCGGGGTCCTTGATTTGTTCGCCATCGCGCCCAGATTAGACCGCGGTCCAGCCATGGCGCCGCTTGACACCCATCCGGCGGGCGATTCGATCCGGACTTAGGGACTGCACGTGAACGCAGACAGACCCAGACAGACCCAGGCGAACCCAGACAGACCCAGACGCACTCAGACGAACAAAGCGTTGAACGGCGCCACCGGGATGTTGCGCACCACGAACCAGGCCAGCACCAGCGACAACGTCACCAGGGCCGCCCAGCGACTGCGCTGCCAGCCGCGTATTCGCCGGCCTGCCAGGCGACCATAAGTCCACGCCAGGTACGCCCACACCAAGAGCACCACCGCCGCCAGGCCGAGAGCGTTGAATCTGGCGGCGGCCAACAGATTGCCGTGCAGCAGGCTGTACAGCATTCGCAGGCTGCCACAGCCCGGGCAATCGATTCCCAGCAATGCCTTGGTGGGGCATACCGGCAGCGGACCGTTCGGCGTTGTCGGGTCACCCACCCAGGTAACGGCGCACACCGACATGGTGGCCGCGGCCACCAGCAGTGGCGCACCCAACCGCAACGGCACCGACCCTTGGTGGGTCACCATGTACTCGCCTTAGAACATTCCCACGAGCATGGCCGCGTTCGACGTCCCGGCGTTCAGCGCGCCGACCGCCATCAAGATGCCGTAGATGACGATCACGATTACGCCGGCGATGGCCGACCACATGACGAACTTCTTGGCGCTGTCGGCGGCCGCCTGGGCCTCTGCATAGCGCCCCTGTGCCCACAGCCCACTGACCTGGGTGGACTTGACGATCGCAACGATCCCAAGCGGAAGACAGCAGAACAATGTCACCAGAATGGACCACACCAAGTAGTTGTCAGGTTGTTGCCCGGCAGGCGGCTGCTGCGGCGGGTAACCAGGCGGTGGTGGTTGTGTCATGAAATCTCCAGATCAAGAGAAGTTAGCTGGCCTAAAGCGGTGCCTACCATACCCGAGAGCCGTGCTAACGGCACCACCTAATCGGAAAAATCCGCGCGGCGGCGGGCAGCCGCTGAACCACTTCGGTGCCGCAATGCGGCGCCCTTGTGCGGATCGGCTCGACCCGGATTACCCCCGGGGGCAATCGTTTACCGCTGCCACCAGGGTCAGGCGGAGCCAGAACCCGCAGTATACCTCGGGCGAAAGATATTGTCCGACTGATGATTTCACCAATCATCGGCAGCAGCGCCCAGCCGTGCTGTCAGCTTGATCAATGCCCGCCGCGCACCGAAATTAATGTCACGACAGACAATTTCCCACAGAATATGTGTAGGGCGCAGACATAGCCCTATAACGGCCCTCCCATACCGATGGGCAAAGCCCTGTTTTCCGACCAGCGACACCAATACACTCACCGATGTCAACGCAGCCGCATCGTCGGTCCGATACACCAAGGAGTCAAGGATGTCTCACTTCAACACCGCGCTGCGGGCCGCGACGGCTGCAGCACTCATGGGTAGCCTCGCCTGCCTGGGTACTGCCACCGCGAATGCGGACCCCACCGGCGCTGCGTCCGACGTCAACACGCTCGCCGGTTCGGTGTCGAAGGGTTACGGCCTCAACAACTGCACGGCCCAGACGATTACCAGTGGCGAACTCGCCGCGCTTTCCTGCGGGCAAAACCCCGACGCCGCGGGACCCGCCCTGGCCAAGTACATCCTCTTCGCTACCCCCGACGAAATGAACGGATCATTCAAGGCCAGCATCAAGGACGAAACGCTCACCGCGTGCGGGGACAGCGGCCAGTCGCCGACCACCTGGCGCCAGGGCAGCGCGGGCGCCACGGCCGGACAGGTGGCCTGCGGCACCTACCAGGGTGCCGCCGAGATCATCTGGACCACCGACGCCAAGAACGTGCTCAGCTACATCCGTGCCGGCAACTCGGATGTCCCCGCACTTTACCAGTGGTGGCGGACCAACGGCTGACGCTTACAGTTGGGCCGCAACCAGTTTCGCGACCGCACGCATCCCGGCGGCGTTGGGGTGCAGCGGCGCCGGCCGCGCCGGTAGCGGCACCCCGAACCGCGCAGGCTTTTCCGTCCACGGCTCGGGCGACCATGCGTGGTGGTCGCGGCTGGCTGCCGCGGCGCGCACGACCTCACAGCCGGTGAGCGCGGCGGCGTCGGCGGTAAGACGTTCCAGCGTTGCGGCGACGTGGCGGCCGAGCTCGCTGTCCGCCGCGGACAGTGGCGCAGCCGCGACCCCCGCCGGGGGCAACACCGTGAGGTAGTCGACGAAGAGTACCCGTGCCCGCGGCGCCCGCCGCCGTAACGAACGACCGACCTCGCACAGCGAATCGAAGACCTGGGCCAGGGCCTGATCGCGGGCGTTATGGTCCAGCAGTTCGGCTATCCACGCGCCGAGCAGCGGCAGGCGCCGCGCCGGTCGCGGCAACGCCGCGGCCATCAGCAGCGGAATGTAGCCGACGTCGTTGCCGCCGATGGTGACCGTGACCAACGACTCCGAGCCGTCCAGCGCGGTTATCTGAGGTGGCGCGCCGTGCTGGTGATCGGCGAGCACATTGGCGGTGGTGGCGCCGGAGTAGGTGACGTCCACCAACTCCAGGCGTTGTTGTTCGGCGACCAGGTGCGGGTAGTTGCGGGCCGATCGGCCGGATCGCCACGGCGCGTCGGCCGCGCGGGGCCGGATGCCCGGACCGGCCGCCATCGAACTGCCAAGCGCCACATAGCGTTCGGTCATAGTTCGGGGCTGGAGGCCTGTGCCCAAAAGCGTTTCGGGATCCTGCCGGCACGGCGCGCCAGATGGCCGGCGGTGACGGCCGCGGCCATCGCGGCGGCCATCGCCGGGGGATCTGCGGCCCGGGTCACCGCCGTGGCCAACAACACCGCGTCACAACCCAATTCCATTGCCAGCGCCGCGTCGCTGGCGGTGCCGATGCCCGCGTCGAGGACCACCGGAACACCGGCCTGCGCCACGATCATCTCGATATTGTGCGGGTTGGTGATACCGAGGCCGGTGCCGATCGGTGAGCCCAGCGGCATCACCGCCGCGCAACCGACGTCCTCGAGGCGGCGGGCCAGCACCGGGTCGTCATTGGTGTACGGCAGCACCACAAACCCGTCGTCGACCAATTGCTCTGCGGCCCGGACTAATTCGATAGCGTCCGGCAGCAGGGTGCGCTCGTCGGCGATCACCTCCAGCTTGACCCAGTTGGTGTCCAGCGCCTCGCGGGCCAGCTGCGCGGTCAGCACCGCCTCGGCGGCACTGCGGCACCCCGCGGTGTTGGGCAGCGGCGTGATACCCAGCCGGTTGAGCAGGTCGAGCAGACCGGTTCCGCCCTCGGCGTCGACCCGGCGTATCGCCACGGTGGTCAGCTCGGTACCCGAGGCGACCAACGCCTCTTCCAGCACCGCCAGATTCGACGCTCCTCCGGTGCCCATGATCAGCCGCGACGCGAACCTGCGATCGCCGATCGTCAGTTTGTCAGCCACGTCAACCACCCTGCACCGCCGTCACCACCTCGAGCCGATCACCTTCGGAAAGCGTTGTCGCCCAGTCAGATCGAGGAAGCACCGCGCAGTCCAGGGCCACCGCAACGCCGCGGTCCGGGAAACCCAGCGACTGCAGCAGCGCGGCAACGGTGGTCTGCTCGTCGACCTCCACCTGCTGCTCGTTGACGACGACGATCATGCGCTCGCTCCGACCGCGGCGAGTTCGGACATGATCTGCTCGGCCGTCCACGGCGCCAACAGGAATCCCGACCGGCCATGGCCCGCGGCGACCAGAGTCCGCGCGTCCAGGCGTTGCACGATCGGCAGGTTGTCGGGCGTCATCGGCCGCAGTCCCGCCGAGCACTCGGCCAATTCGTACTCACCCAGGGCCGGCAGCACCGCGCACGCGTCGTCCAGTAGGTCACGCACGCCCGATACCACCGGCGCGGTGTCGCGGCCGTGTTCATACTGGGTGGCGCCCACCACCACCCCGTCCGCCCGCGGCACCAGATACACCTGGCGACCATGGACCCGGGCGCGAATCACTCGGCGCGGCAACGGCATACAGCCTTTCCGCCAGCGCAGCCTTAACACCTCACCCTTCACCGGGCGCACCGGCAGGCCGGGCCACAACGCGGGGGCGTCGATGCCGTTGGCGATCACCACCGCGTCACCCTCGGCGTCGGACAACTCGGTCACCGGAGCAGCCCAGGCGACGCCGAGTCGGTCACAGTCCACGGTCAGCGCGTCGAGCAATGCGCGGTTGTCCACCGCCAGTTCGGTGGGCGCGCGAAAGCCGTGCCGGATGCCTTGTGCCAGCAGCGGTTCGACGTCGCGGGCGGCCGACTCCCACACCACCGGATGTCCTTGCCGCGACAACCAGTCCGCAACGGTATGCAGGTCGGCGACATCGGCCCGGTCGACGGCCACCACCAGCGACTCGCGGGCGGTGACCACGTGTGACGGCAGCCCGTCCAGGAAACCGCCCTCGTGCCACAGCCGCAGCGACTCCAGCCCGAGCCGCAACAACCGTTCCTCACCCGGCCAGCCTTCGCTGTGCGGGGCGATCATGCCGCCGGCGACCCACGACGCGCCGGACTCGCCGCTGCGATGCACCCGCACCGACCATCCGGCCCGGGCCGCCCGGCGCGCCACCGACAACCCGATGACGCCGCCGCCGATTACGGCCAATGACCCCGCGGGTGTGGGTGCTGACATCCTTGCTCCCTTCGCCGGCATGACCCGGATCAGGTGTGACGGTCAGGACAGGTCCAAGGTGCAAGCTGGCTTGCAGATCGGCTTGCAAGTTGGCTTGCACAATGGCGGTGCCCACTCTCAGTCCCGCTGGTTACCCGGGACTCCCGTGCCTACAGGGGTTCTTCTGGGTTCCAAACTAGCGCGCTAGCGTCGCAGTGTGCAGTCCCGTCTGGCCCGTCTGGCTCGGCTAGCCGAGGCGAGGCTCTATTTGTGTACCGACGCCCGTCGTGAGCGCGGCGACTTGGCCGAGTTCGCCGACGCCGCGCTGGCCGGTGGCGTGGACATCATCCAGCTGCGGGACAAGGGCTCGGCCGCCGAACAGCGGTTCGGTCCGTTAGAGGCACTCGACGAGCTGGCCGCCTGCGAAATCCTCGCCGACGCGGCCCGCCGGCACGGCGCCCTGTTCGCGGTCAACGACCGGGCCGACATCGCTGCGGCCGCCGGCGCCGACGTGCTGCACCTGGGTCAGCGCGACCTGCCGTCGAGCATCGCGCGGGAGATCGTCGGGCCCGGTGTGCTGATCGGCCGGTCCACCCACGACCGCGACCAGGTTGCCGCGGCCGCCGTCGGGGATGCCGACTACTTCTGCGTCGGACCCTGCTGGCCCACCCCGACCAAGCCGGGGCGCCCGGCACCGGGGCTGGACCTGGTGCGGGCCGCCGCCGCAATCGGTGGCGACAAACCGTGGTTCGCGATCGGCGGCATCGACGCACTGCGCCTGCCCGACGTCGTGGCTGCCGGTGCCCGCGGGATCGTGGTGGTGCGCGCCATCACGGCGGCCGACGACCCGAAGGCAGCGGCCGAACAGCTCAGGTCAGCGCTTCCAGCAACGAGCTGACCCGAGGGCTCAGCTGCGACGGCGCCAGGTCCGCGTCGCCCGGCATGCACCACACGAACACTCCATCCTCGATTTCCACCGTGCACGGCAGGCGTCGGCGGCGTTCGTCGCCCCGGTGCAGCGGCACGGTGACCGGGGCGGTGCGCAGCAGCTGCCAGCTGGCGGCGAATCCGGGATGCAGCGGCAGGTCGGTCACGTCGTCCTCGGCAACCCAGCGCAACTCGGCGCTTTCCCGGTTGGGCACGGTGTGCAGCAACTCGTCGGTGTCGGCGACGACCGTCGTATAGGTCCAGGCGGTGCCGCGTGGGCTGGCCGTCACCAGCACCGCCCGCACGGTCAGGCGCTCGGCGGCCAGGCCCGCCTCTTCCCGCGCTTCGCGGACCGCGGTCTGTTCCGGAGTCTCATGGCTGTCCCGGGCGCCGCCCGGCAAGCCCCAGGTGCCGCCCTGATGGCTCCACACCGCCCGATGCTGCAGCAGCACCGCGGGTCCGCCGTCGGGTAACGGGGCCCGAAGCAGCAGTCCGGCCGAGCCGAATCGGCCCCAGTAGTGGGCGCCGTTGTCGGATACCACCCATCCGTCCCCGTCGCCCTGCACCAGTTCAGGATATGCACGCGAAGCCGCCGGGGACTCCCGGGTATTTGAGGGTGATTAGGGTAATTAGGTCTGCCTCCCCACATCTGTCGGCGCATTCTCTTAGAATTCGCTTATCCGGGTTGGTGACTTCGCCGAACAAGCCGAATAGATATCGAAAGCTGAGGTCGGAGCAGACGTGACGGTTGAGCTGGCGCACCCGTCGACCGAGCCGCTGGGATCGCGGTCGCCCGCTGAACCGGCCCATCCGCGCTGGTGGTTCGTCTCGACGACACCCGGGCGGATCCTGACCATCGGCATGGTGCTGGCAGCTCTGGGCGTGTCCAGCGCGTTCGCCACGTCGACGACGATCAACCACCGTCAGCAGGTGCTGACCACCGTGCTGGAACATACCGAGCCGCTGTCGTTTGCGGCCGGACGGCTCTACACGACGCTGTCGGTGGCCGACGCCGCGGCAGCCACCGCGTTCATCGCCCAGGCCGAACCCCGCGCCGTCCGGCTGCGCTACGAGCAGGCCATCACCGACGCGGCGGTGGCGGTGACCCGCGCATCGAGTGGGCTCACCGATGAGTCGTTGGTGCAACTGCTGGGCCGGATCAACGCTGAACTGGCGGTCTATACCGGCCTCATCGAGATCGCACGCACCAACAACCGGGCGGGTAACCCGGTGGGGTCGTCATACCTGTCGGAGGCATCGGGGCTGATGCAGTCGACGATCCTGCCCGATGCACAACAGCTGTACCAGGCGACGTCGGAGCGGGTCGACACGGAAACCACCGCATCCACCCAGATCCCGGCGCCGGTGATCCTGGTCGTCACCACCACGGTGGTCTTCGGCGCCTTCTCGCATCGCTGGCTGGCCCGGCGCACCCGCAGACGGATCAATCCGGGTCTTGTCGTCGGTGCGCTCGGTATTCTTGTCATGGTGGTCTGGGTCGGAACCGCATTGACAATCTCTACGGCCGCCAGTCGTAGCGCCAAAGACACGGCGGCGGAGTCGCTCAAGACCGTCACCAACCTGGCGATCACCGCCCAGCAGGCGCGAGCCGACGAGACGCTGTCCCTGATCCGGCGCGGCGACGAAGAGATCCGCAAGCAGTCGTTCTATCAGCGCATCGAGGCCATGCATCACCAGCTCGACGACTACATGGCCCGCCGCGACGCCGTCGACAAACCCGATCTGCAGGGCGCCGATCAGCTGCTGGTCCGCTGGCAGCAGGCCAACGACCGGATCAACTCCTACATCTCCGTCGGCAACTACCGGGCCGCCATTCAGGTGGCACTGGGTAAGGGCCAGGACGATGCGACCCCCGCATTCGACAAGCTCGACGAAGCACTGACCAGAGCCATGGAACAAAGCCGCAACCAACTGCGCCACGACATCTTCCATGCGCAACGTGGACTGGCTGGCGCCCAGGTAGGTGGCGTGGTGCTCAGTCTGAGCGCCGCCATTGCCGTCGCACTCGGCCTGTGGCCCCGGCTGAAAGAGTATCGGTGATGACGCGCCTGCCTATCCTGGCGCGGGCGGCATCTCCACTCGCGCCGCTCGCCTTGGCGATCCTGCTCGCCGGTTGCGGCCACTCCGAACCGCTGAAAGTGGAGACGACGCCGACGCTCCCGTATCCCACGCCGGTCGGGATGGAGGTGATGCCGCCCGAGCCGCCGCTGCCGCCGGACGCGGCGAGCCAGGACTGCAACCCGACCGCCAGCCTGCGCCCGTTCCGCACCAAAGCCGAGGCCGATGCCGCGGTGGCCAATATCCACGAGCGGGGCCGGTTGATCGTCGGGCTCGACATCGGCAGCAACCTGTTCAGCTTCCGCGACCCGATCACCGGGGATATCACCGGCTTTGACGTCGACATCGCCGGGGAGGTGGCGCGTGACATCTTCGGCAGCCCGTCACACGTCGAGTACCGGATCCTGTCGGCCGCGGAGCGCATCACCGCGCTGCAGACTTCCCAGGTCGACGTCGTCGTCAAGACCATGACCATCACCTGTGAGCGACGCAAGCTGGTGAACTTTTCCACCGTCTACCTGGATGCCAACCAGCGCATCCTGGCCCCCCGTGACTCGTCCATCTCGAAGGTGTCGGACCTGTCCGGCAAGCGGGTTTGCGTGGCCAGGGGCACCACGTCACTGCGGCGTATTCGCGAGATCGCGCCGCCGCCGGTCATCGTGTCGGTGGTGAACTGGGCCGACTGCCTGGTGGCGATGCAGCAGCGGCAGATCGATGCCGTCAGCACCGACGACTCGATTCTGGCCGGGCTGGTGGAAGAAGACCCTTATCTGCACATCGTCGGGCCCGACATGGCCAACCAGCCCTATGGCATCGGGATCAATCTGGACAACACCGGGCTGGTCCGGTTCGTCAACGGCACACTCGAACGGATCCGCACCGACGGCACTTGGAATACGTTGTACCGCAAGTGGTTATCGGTCCTCGGTCCGGCACCGGTGCCACCCCAGCCGAGGTATCTGGATTGATGTCCCCGAAGCCCGCGCACAACGCCTCAGCCACCGACGATCAGGAAGGCCGGCAAGAGCTGGCTCAGGGCACGCAGTCGGCCGACGTGCAGACCGGCGCAGCCGCCGGCAGCCGGCCGCCAGCGACTCAGGCGATTTTCCGTCCCGATTTCGACGATGACGACGACGACTTGTCCATCTCACTGGGCGCCATGGATACCCAGCCGCAGGAGCGAATGTCGGCTGCGACGCGGGCGCTGCCGCCGGTCAGAAAGCTCGGCGGCGGGTTGGTGGAGATTCCGCGGGTACCGGATATCGATCCGCTCAAGGCCCTGATGACCGACCCGGTGGTTCCCGAGTCGAAGCGGTTCTGCTGGAACTGTGGACGCCCGGTCGGGCGCAGCGGCGCGCAGGGCACGGGCGCCTCGGAGGGCTGGTGCCCGTACTGCGGCAGTCCGTACTCGTTTCTGCCGCAGCTGAGCCCCGGTGACATCATCGCCGGTCAGTACGAGGTCAAGGGCTGCATCGCGCACGGTGGAATGGGCTGGGTGTATTTGGCCCTCGACCACAACGTCAACGACCGTCCGGTGGTGCTCAAAGGCCTGGTGCACTCCGGGGACGCCGAGGCGCAGGCGATCGCGATGGCGGAACGGAAGTTCCTCGCCGAAGTCGTGCACCCGTCGATCGTGCAGATCTTCAACTTCGTCGAGCACACCGACCGGCAGGGGGATCCGGTCGGCTACATCGTCATGGAGTACATCGGCGGGCAGTCGCTGCGACGCGGCCGCGGCGAGAAACTGCCGGTCGCCGAGGCGATCGCCTACATCCTGGAAATCCTGCCGGCGCTGAGTTATCTGCATTCGATCGGCCTGGTCTACAACGACTTGAAGCCGGAAAACATCATGCTCACCGAGGAGCAGCTCAAGCTGATCGATCTGGGTGCGGTGTCGCGGATCAACTCGTTCGGATACCTCTACGGCACTCCCGGCTTCCAGGCGCCCGAGATCGTGCGGACCGGTCCGACCGTGGCCACCGACATCTACACCGTCGGGCGCACACTGGCGGCGCTCACGCTGAACCTGCCCACCCGCAACGGCCGGTATGCCGACGGGCTGCCCGACGACGACCCGGTGCTGGACAAGTACGACTCCTTCGGCCGGTTGCTGCGCCGCGCCATCGACCCCGACCCACGACGGCGATTCGCCAACACAGACGAGATGTCGGCGCAGTTGACGGGCGTGTTGCGGGAGGTGGTCGCCGCCGACACCGGGGTGCCCCGGCCCGGGCTGTCGACCATCTTCAGTCCCAGCCGGTCCACCTTCGGCGTGGACCTGCTGGTCGCCCACACCGACGTGTACCTGGACGGCCAGGTCCATGCGGAGAAGCTGACCGCCAAGGAGATCGTGACCGCGCTGCAGGTACCGCTGGTCGACCCGACCGACGTCGCGGCCCCAGTCCTGCAGGCCACAGTGCTCTCTCAGCCGGTGCAGACCCTGGACTCACTGCGCGCTGCCCGCCACGGCGCCCTGGACGCCGAAGGTGTCGACCTTTCCGAATCGGTCGAACTGCCGCTGATGGAGGTCCGGGCGCTGCTGGACCTCGGTGATGTCGCCAAGGCCACCCGCAAACTCGACGACCTCGCCGAGCGGGTGGGCTGGCGCTGGCGGCTGATCTGGTACAAGGCTGTCGCCGAGTTGCTCACCGGCGACTACGACTCTGCCATCAAACATTTCACGGAGGTGCTGGACACCTTCCCCGGCGAACTCGCACCCAAACTGGCGCTGGCCGCGACCGCGGAACTGGCCGGCTACACCGACGAGCACAACTTCTACCAGACGGTGTGGCAGACCAACGACGGCGTGATATCGGCGGCGTTCGGCCTGGCCAGAGCCCTTTCGGCTAAGGGTGATCGAGCCGGCGCGGTGCGCACCCTCGACGAAGTGCCGCCCAGCTCAAGGCATTTCACCACCGCCCGGCTGACCAGCGCGGTGACGTTGCTGTCGGGACGGTCGCGGAGCGAAATCACCGAGGATCAGATCCGCGACGCCGCTCGACGAGTGGAGTCGCTGCCGCCCACCGAACCGCGCGTGCTGCAGATCCGCGCGCTGGTGCTCGGCGGCGCGATGGACTGGCTGCAGGACAACCAGGCCAGCACCAACCACATACTGGGGTTTCCGTTCACCGATCACGGGCTGCGGCTCGGCGTCGAGGCGGCGTTGCGTAGCCTGGCGCGTATCGCGCCCACGCAGCGGCACCGCTACACCTTGGTGGACATGGCCAACAACGTGCGTCCCTCCAGCACGTTCTAGGTTTGTTGTTTGGGGTGGTTGGGCGCTGGGCGGGCGTCCGGGCTGGTGTTTCCATAGTCTTACAGGTGTCCTGCGCTGCGGTAATCACATCTGTCACATGAATCACTGTGGAGTGATGCACAATTTGCCCGCCTCTTAGCGACAACCTAACGCGCACAACGGATTTGTCGCTATTAGGTGGGCACGACGGACGTCCTGACCTCCTTGTGACTCATGTGACTGAGGTGATCAGCCGCCGTCTCGCCGGACCGTGAGCGGCTTACTACCTCAGCATCAGGCCGGGGCGTCGAGTGTGCGCCCAAGGCGTCGAGTGTGCGCCCAAGGCGTCGAGTGTGCGTCTAGGTCGCAAGAATCGCCCAGACACCGCCCAGGATGCACCCTCGACGCCATAGACGCACACTGGAAACCCCCACCGCACAACCGAACTCCGCTCTGCCACCGCCACGGCTCACCGCACAACCGAACTTCGCTCCACGACCGCCGCCCGTACCCGGCGCAGGATGTCCGCGGGCCGATCCTCGGCCACCACCCGGATGATGATCCACCCCATCTGCTCGAGCAGCTCGACGCGTCGAATGTCCTTGACGTACTGCTGGCGGTCTCGTTGATGATGGTCGCCGTCGTATTCGACGGCGACCATATAGTCCTCCCAACCAAGGTCGAGGTAAGCGAACGGCATGCCATCCGCGCCTGGTACCGGTATCTGCGTGCGCGGCCGCGGAAATCCGGCATCGATCAGCAGTAGCCGCAGATAGCTTTCCCTCGGTGACTGTGAGCCAGGGTCGACGAGCTCCAACGCAGTCTCTAGCTGCCGCAGTCCGCGCGCCCCGGGATGGCGGCTCGCTACCCACAGCACGTCGTCCGCCTTGAAACCCGTCGCCCGAGCGAGCGCGTCCAACCGAACGACGGCCGAGCGGACCGCGCCGCGTCGGCCGATGTCGAAGGCGGTGCGCTCGGGTGTGGTGACTGCGCGCCCGTCCACGTTCTGTATTTCTCCATCGCCCAGCACGTCGCGTCGCGTCAGCACACCGTGCGGTGGCCGGGAGTTCCGACAAATCAGCTCAACGGGGAAGTCGTCGGGAATCCACTTGGCCCCGTGCAACGCCGCAGCCGACGCACCCGCAATGACTGCCGAACCATGCGACCACAGCCAGGCAGCAGCAATCCGCTGTTCGAGAGACAACTGAACCCGTCGCGACAGGTAGACGTTCGGCAAAACGGCGCGATAATGCACGCGCAGTTGATGCCGGGTCAATGCTCCAGACGCCAGCGCGTCGCTGCCGAGGAACGGCTTTTGCGGATCCCACATGCAGGGAAGGCTGGCACGCCGACCGCCAACCATGATTTCCCGTTTCCACAGGCCTGGGAATCGATCGTGCGTGCAGGGCCGCCGGTGAGCGCGTCGGGCGGGCATCGCCTCGAAGCCACTCGACGGCACCGGCGGCTGTGGCACACATAGCGTAAACACAGCTTCACCCGCCACAGTTGTTGCATGGCCGGGCAATCCGCGGGGTGGATCACCACGGCCCGAGTCCTGCGCCGGGCCGGGTTCGGGGCAAGCGGCCTCGAGGTGGACGCGGTGGCCGGTCAAGACTGGCCCGCCTACCTCGACGCCGCCCTGGCCGCCGACCCCGACGCGGACCCGGGCGCGCGAGAAACCCCGATGCCCGAACTGACCACTCCGCGGCCCCCGGGCAAAAGGGCAACACCAGCGGCTCGCGAAGAGTTCACCCGCGAGCTCGCCGAGCAGCAGGCCGAGTTGTCCGGATGGTGGCTGCGCCGCATGGTCGCCGTCGGGCAGCCGCTACGCGAGAAGCTGACCCTGTTGTGGCACAACCACTTTGCCACCTCGGCGCGGAAAGTACGGGCCCCGGCATATCTGGCAGCGCAAAACCAGAAGCTGCGCACGCTGGCACTGGGCGACTTCCGCACGCTGGCCTACGCGATGCTCACCGACTCCGCGATGCTGCGCTGGCTGGACGGCCAGAGCAATACCGCCAGGGCCGCCAACGAAAACCTGGCCCGGGAATTCATGGAACTGTTCGCGCTGGGCCACGGCAACGGCTACACCGAGGACGACGTGCGAGCCGGTGCCCGCGCGCTGACCGGTTGGGTCATCGGCGCCGACGGTCGGACGTCGATGCTGCCCAGGCGCCACGACTTCACCCCCAAGACGCTGTTCGGGGTCACCGGCAACTTCGATGCCGCCGGGTTCTGCGACGCGGTGCTCGCCCAGCCGAAGTCAGCGCACTATGTCGCGGGCCGGATGTGGCAGCAGTTGGCGTCCGACGAACCGCCGCCCCCAGCGGTGCTCGACCGACTGGTCAGCGCCTACGGCACCACGCGCGACCTACGCGCCCTGACCCGGGCCGTGCTCACCGACGACGAGTTCACGGGTAATCGCGCGACGGTCGTCACCACCCCGGTCGAATGGCTGGTGGGCGTGATCCGGTCGCTTCGGGTCCCCGTCGACAACCACCTCAAGCTGATCGAGGCGACACTCAAAGCGCTGGGACAACGGCCCTTCTTCCCCCCGGACGTCGGCGGCTGGCCGCGGGGCCAGGTGTGGCTGTCCACCGCGTCCGCCGCGACGCGCCTGCGCGTCGCCCTGCACCTGGCGAACACGGCCGACCTGTCGACCGTCGAAAACACCGCGGCTCAAGACCGTATCGACGCCGTCGGCTATCTGATCGGCGTGGGCGCCTGGACCGACCGGAGCGCCCGGGCGCTCGGGCCGCTGGTGCGCCGCCCATCCCAGCTGGTCGCCGCCGCCGTCAACACACCGGAATACCTGACGTCATGATCAACCGCCGCAGGTTCCTGATCGCCAGCGCCGGCGTCGGCGCGACCGGTCTGCTTTCCGGAGCGGTGGCGGTCAGCTGGCGCGATCTGCAGCACGCGGCCTACGACCGACCGTTGCCCGACGACGCCGGCGTGCTGGTCATTGTCACCCTCTACGGCGGCAACGACGGGATCAACACCGTAATCCCCTACGCCGACAGCGCATATCACGACGCCCGTCCCGAACTTGCCTACGCTGCCGGCGATGTCGTTCAGCTGGACGCGCAGCTGGGACTCAATCCGGGACTGCGGGGGCTGGCGCAACTATGGCAGCAGCGGCAGCTCGCGATCGTGCGCGGCGTCGGCTATCCCAAGCCCGACCACAGCCACTTCCGGTCCATGGACATTTGGCAGACCGCATCGCCGGCCGAACCGGTCTCGTCGGGCTGGATCGGTCGCTGGCTCGACGCCACCGGAGATGATCCGTTGCGCGCGGTCAACATCGGTGCCGTCCTGCCCCCGCTGGCGGTGGGCGAAAAGCACACCGCCGCGGCGCTTTCGACCGCCGCGGCGGAGAAAGCTGCTGATGCGTTGGACGCGACGATGCTGGCGCTGAGCGCGACAGACCCGAACGACACCCCGGCGATGGCGGCGGTTTCCACGGCCTATCGCGACGCGCGCACCACCGACGCGGCGTTCGCGTCCATCAAGCCGGAAAGCGCCCACAATTCGCTGGCCACCCAGCTGAACGTGGTGGCCGCCGCGATCAAGGCGCGGGTGCCCACGCGCGTCTACAGCGTGCAGCTCGGCGGATTCGACACCCACGCCGACGAACGCGACACACAGCAGCGGCTATTGCAGACGTTCGACGAGGCCGTCACCGCATTCCTGCGCGAGATGGCCGGTGATCGCTGCGGCCGCAACGTCGTCGTGCTGGCGTATTCGGAGTTCGGACGCCGGGTGGCCGCCAACGCTTCCCAGGGCACCGATCACGGCACGGCCGGGCCGGTCTTCGTCGCGGGGGTACCCGTCAAGGGCGGCTACTACGGCGACGAGCCCGGTCTCACCGACCTCGACCACGGAGACCTCAAGTTCACCACCGACTTTCGCGACATCTACTACGAGCTGCTGGTACGCACCCTCGGAACCGACCCGGCACCGTCAGTCGGAACCGGCCGGACGAGCCTCGGTTTCCTGTAAGCAGTCCCGGGCGATCGCCAATTCCTCGTTGGTCGGGATCACGAGTACCGCGATCGGCGAGCTGTCCGGCGAGATCTGTCGCGGCCCGCCGGTTGGACTGGCGTTGCGCTTCTCGTCGACTTCGATACCGAGCTCAGCCAGGCCGGCCAGCGCGTCACGGCGCACCGAGCTGTCGTGCTCGCCGATCCCCGCGGTGAAAGTCAGCACGTCGGTGTGTCCCAGCACCGCCAGGTAAGCACCGATGTACTTCCGCAACCGGTGGATGAATACGTCGTAGGCCAATCGCGCTGCACGGTCGCCTTTTTCGATCATCTGGCGCAGCCGGCGGAAATCGCGCTCACCGGCCAGTCCCAACATCCCCGACCGGTGGTTGAGCATCGACTCGATCTCGTCCACACCCATGTTCGCATTGCGCCACAAGTACCACATGATGCTGGGATCCACATCACCGCTGCGGGTACCCATCACCAAACCCTCCAGCGGAGTCAGGCCCATGGAGGTGTCTACCGGTCGCCCGGCGGCGACCGCCGACGCCGACGCACCGTTACCCAGGTGCAGCACAATCTGATTCAGGGTTCCCAGCGGCCGGCCCAGGAAGGCGGCAGCCCGCTCGCTGACGTAGCGGTGCGAGGTGCCGTGAAATCCGTAGCGGCGGATCTGCCACGTCTCGGCCAGGTCCCGGTCGATCGCATAGGTTGCCGCCGCGGCGGGCAGGTCATGGAAAAACGCCGTATCGAACACCGCGACATGCGGGACGTCGGCCAGCATGGTGCGCGCCACCTTGATGCACAGCACCGCGGGCGGGTTGTGCAGCGGCGCCAACGCCGACAGTTCCTCGAGCCTTTCGACCACCGCATCGTCGAGCACTGTCGGCCGGTGAAAGTCCTTGCCGCCGTGCACCACCCGGTGTCCAACCGCCACCAGGCCACAGGTCCGCACGTCAATGCCGTCCTCGGACAACATGTCGAACGCACGATGTAGCGCCGTGTCGTGGTCGGGCACCGAGGACGACGATTCGCCGATTCGCTCGATATTGCCGGCCGCCCGTGAAATACCGGACACCGGATCGATCAACTGAAACTTCAGCGACGACGAGCCGGAATTGAGCACCAGCACCAGCCGGCTACTTGCCATCGTCGATCCCCTGCGCCTGAATTGCGGTAATGGCAACCGTGTTGACGATGTCCTCGATCAGCGCCCCGCGCGACAGATCGTTCACCGGCTTGCGCAGGCCCTGAAGCACCGGGCCGATCGCGATGGCTCCCGCCGAACGCTGCACCGCCTTGTAGGTGTTGTTGCCGGTGTTGAGATCGGGAAAGATCAGCACCGTCGCCCGGCCGGCCACCGGCGAATCATGCAGCTTGGCGGCCGCGACCGCGGGGTCGACCGCGGCGTCGTATTGGACGGGCCCCTCGACCAACAGCTGCGGCTCCCGTGAGCGAACCAACTCCGTTGCCGTCCTGACCTTTTCGACGTCTGCTCCGGTCCCTGAGGCCCCGGTGGAATAGGACAGCATGGCCACCCGCGGTTCGATGCCGAACTGTGCGGCGGTGCGCGCCGAGCAGATGGCGATATCGGCCAGCTGCTCGGGCGTCGGGTTCGGCACGATCGCGCAGTCACCGTAGGCCAGCACCCGATCGGGCAGGCACATCAAAAAGATGCTGGACACCGTGGAGATGCCCGGGGCCGTTCTGATGATCTCCAGTGCCGGGCGGACGGTGTGCGCCGTGGTGTGGGCGGCCCCGGACACCATGCCGTCGACATGAGAGTTGTATACCAGCATGGTGCCGAAATACGATACGTCACAAATGATTTCACGTGCCAGCTCGGCGGTGATGCCGTGCGACTTCCGCAACTCGGCATATTGCTCGGCGAAGTGGTCGCACAACGGGCTGGTGCGCGGGTCGAGCACCTCGGCCTGGTCCAGATCCACACCGAGTTCGGCAGCGCGCGGCCGGATCTGAGCCTCGTCGCCGAGGATCGTCAGGTCGGCGATGCCGCGCTGCAGCAGGCGGCCGGCGGATTTGAGGATGCGGTCGTCGTCACCTTCGGGAAGCACGATGTGTTTGCGATCCGACCGGGCCCGTTGCTGCAGACCATAGGTGAACATCTGCGGTGTGGTGACGGTCGGGATCGGGATGGCAAGGTGGGTCATCAGGTCGGCGGCATCGACGTGACGGTCCATCAGCTCCAGCGCGGTGTCGATCTTGCGCTGCGAGGTTGCGGTGAGCCGGCCGCGAGCCGCCGCGGCGGCGCTGGCCGTCTCGTAGGTACCCAGCGTGGTGGCGATAATCGGCAACCTCAGCCGCAGCCCCGACACGAGCGCCGCGATCGACGGATGCAGGTCGAACCCACCGTTGAGCACGATGCACGACAGCGACGGAAAGCCTTTGGCCGCATGGGCGCTGGCGACGGCGAGCACCACGTCCGAGCGATCGCCCGGGGTGATCACAGCCATACCGTCGCGCAGCCGCTCCAGCACATGGTCGGCGGTCATCCCGGCCACCAGCACGTCCATCACCTCGCGATTGCGCAGCGGCGTCTCACCGCTGATCGCGGTTCCGTTGACGGCCTTCTCCAACTCGGCCACCGTCGGCGCCGACAGCAGCGGCTCTTCGGGCAGCACGTAGCTGGGCGGGCCGACGGCGCGCAGCGCTTCGCCCACGGCCGCCAGGTCCGCCGGGTCGCAGCGGTTGGCCACCACCGCCGCGGTGTGCGCGTGGTGGGCCGACAACTCGGCCAGGCACACCCCGACGACGCTGACCACCTGGTCGGCGGTGCGCCCCTTGGCGCTGACCGCCAGCAGCACCGGCACACCGAGGTTGACCGCGATCCGGGCGTTGACCGACAGTTCGGTGGGGGTGGCGACGTCGGTGTAGTCGCTGCCGACGATCACCACCGCGTCGCACTTGTGCGCCATTGCGTGATACGCCGTGACGATGTCGGTGATCGCGGTGTCGGTGTCGGCGTGCAGGTATTGGTAGGTCACGCCCACGCATTGCTCGTAGGGCAGGCCCGCGGTGGTGTGCTCCAGCAGCAGTTCCAGGAGGTAGTCGCGTGCATCGGATGCTCGCGTAAGTGGCCGGAACACACCGACTTTGGCGACCGTCGCGGTCAACCGGTGCAGAATCCCCAGCGCGATCGTCGCCTTACCGGACGCCGGTTCGGGGGCGGCGATGTAGATCGCAGAATTGGCAGGCACAACCCGCCTTTCAGCCCAGCCGTCGCAGCCGGGGCGCCAGGTCCGTTTCGAACAGCTGCAGGAACCGGCGCTGGTCGTGCCCGGGCGCGTGGAACACCAGGTGGTTGAGGCCCCACGTCACGTACTGGCCCACCTTCTCGACGGCTTCGTCCGGGTCGGAGGCCACGATCCAGCGTTTGGCGATCTGCTCGATCGGCAGGGCGTCGGCGGCCTTCTCCATCTCGATCGGGTCGTCGATGCTGTGCTTCTGCTCGGCGGTCAGCGACAGCGGCGCCCAGAACCGGGTGTTCTGCAAGGCCAGCTCGGGGTCGGGGTCGTAAGAGATTTTGATTTCGATCATCTTGTCGATGTCGTCCACATCGCGGCCGGCGGCCGCCGCGCCCTCTTTCACGCCCGGGATCAGCTTTTCGGTGTACAGCTCTTCGCCCTTGCCGGACGTGCAGATGAAACCGTCGCCGGCGCGTCCGGCGTATTTGGCCACCGCGGGACCACCGGCGGCGATGTAGACCGGCACACCGCCCTCGGGCACGTCGTAGATCGAGGCGCCTTTGAGCCGGTAGTACTCGCCGTCGAAATCCACACGGCCGCGGCTCCATAACTCACGCATCAGCCGCACTGATTCGCGCAGCCGGGCGAAACGCTCCTTGAATTCGGGCCAGACCCCCTCGTATCCGGTGGCGATCTCGTTCAGCGCCTCGCCGGTACCCACGCCGAGGAAGACCCGGCCCGGGTACAGACAACCCATGGTGGCGAAGGCCTGCGCGATGACGGCGGGGTTGTAGCGGAAGGTCGGCGTGAGCACCGAAGTGCCCAGCAGCAGCCGCGTGGTGCGTTCGCCCACGGCGGTCATCCAGGACAACGAGAACGGCGCGTGCCCGCCCTGATGGCGCCACGGCTGGAAATGGTCACTGACGGTGGCGCTGTCCATGCCGTGCGCTTCTGCGGCGACGGCAAGCTCGACGAGCTCGCGCGGGGCGAATTGTTCAGCCGATGCCTTGTATCCGAGTTTGAGTTCAGCCACTCGTTCTTTCTACTCCTGCGCCCGAGGAGCCGGTGTCGGCGCCGCACCGAAACCAGGTGTGAGCGCTGCGGCCGTTAAGCTGACCGCGGTTATCGGGCTGGCAATGCCTTGGATGTAGGGAGAAGACATGGCCCACCAGCTGAAGACGGAGCTTGTTCAGGTTACCGACAAGGTTCACCTCGTCCATGGGCACGCAGTCAACTGGGTCCTGGTGACCGACGACACCGGGGTGATGTTGATCGACGCCGGTTATCCCGGCGATCGCGAGGAGGTGGTGGGGTCGCTGCGCCTGTTGGGCTATCAGCCCGGGGACGTGCGCGCAATTCTGCTGACCCACGCGCACATCGACCACTTGGGCACCGCGATCTGGTTCGCCCGAGAGCATCACACCCCGGTGTACTGCCATGCCGACGAGGTCGGGCACGCCAAGCGCCAGTACCTGGAGCAGGTGTCGATACTCGATGTCGCGCTGCGTATCTGGCGGCCCCGTTGGGCGGTGTGGACCGCCCATGTGGTGCGCAACGGCGGCCTGGTCCGCGACGGCATCCCGACGACACGGCCATTGACCGCCGAGGTGGCCGCGGGGCTGCCGGGCCATCCGATGGCGATCTTCACTCCCGGACACACCAACGGGCATTGCTCGTATCTGGTCGACGGCGTACTGGCCAGCGGCGACGCCCTGATCACCGGCCATCCCTTGCTGCGTCGCGGCGGGCCGCAGCTACTGCCGGCGGTGTTCAGCTACAGCCAGCAGAACTGCATCCGCAGCCTGTCGGCGCTGGCCTTACTGGAAACCGAGATCCTGGCGCCCGGCCACGGTGAGCTGTGGCGCGGCCCGATCCGCGCGGCCACCGACGAGGCCCTGAAGCGAGCGGGAGCATTCGCCCGCTGATCAGGGCCGGCCCGCTCACTCCGCCATTTCGCCGACCACGAAGAAGACGTTCGCGCAGGACATTTCCACGTCGCAGAACAATTGCCCGTAAGTCACGTCGATCACCTCCTTCCGGATTCAAGGACGACGCGATTTTCAGCGTCGCTTCGCCAGCAACCACCGGGTCGAATTGGGCGTGGCGGTCATCAGGGTGAGCCCGGCAGCCGTGAGCTCGTCTCGCACGGTCGCCGGGCTGACGCGCTGCAGCACGAGCGACTGGTGCCATCGCCGGCCGTCGGCCGTCAAGGTGAACTCACCCGTGACGATGCCGCCGGCGTTGGAGTGGATCGTCAGGGTCGCTTCTGCTCCGTCGAAAGTCAGGGTTTTGGTCCAGCCCTGCTGCCGGGACGCCAACATCGAGGGCGGTACCCATTCGATGATGGCCTGCCCCCTGGCGCGAGATGGTGCCGGCGCCCAGCTCCAGCACCGAACTCTTGGGCGTCAGCAGCGACTGAAGGTGCTCGATTTCGCCCAGCGACGGCATCCGCCGGTAGATTTCGACCGCGCTGCCGTCCTGTGTCACTACACTGACACCGGGTATCGTTGCGCTGCTTGACATTCAGGTAGCTTTCCGGCCAGGGCAGATCAGCGTAGCGTCACCCCTGGTTGACGATATGCTATGCCGTGGCGCCGTGGGCAAGCCGCGTTTGCGGAATCCTTACACCCGCGCGTCCGGCCCCAGGCCCAAATGCGCACGCAGCGTCGCACCGGCGTACTCGGTGCGAAACGCACCGCGCTCCTGCAACAGCGGCACCACCCGATCGACGAATTCGTCCAGTCCGTGCGGTGTCAGATGCGGCACCAAAATGAACCCGTCACACGCGTCGGCCTGGACGTAGCGGTCAATTTCGTCGGCAATGTGTGCGGGACTGCCGACGAACTGCTGACGGCTGGTGACGGCGATGACCAGTTCCCGGATCGAGAGGTTTTCCGCCGCGGCCTTATCCCGGTACCGACGCGCCAGCGCAACGGGATCCACGTGGCGGACGCGCCCCTGACTGATGGCGCTGTCGGCGATCGGCTCCACGTCGGGCAACGGGCCGTCGGGGTCGTAGCCCGACAGGTCACGGCCCCACACCTGCTCGAGCATCGCGATCGCGGTGGCGCCGCTGACCTGTTGCCGGCGGACGTGTCGCGCCTTCTCCCGCGCCTCGGCATCGGTGTCTGCGATGACAACGGTCGCCGCCGGAAATACCTTGAGCTGGTTGGGATCCCGGCCGTAGGAGCGTGCCCGGCCCGTCATGTCTGCGTAGTAGCGCTGACCGTCGTGCAGCGACGTGTGCAGGGTGAACACGGCGTCGGCGTGGCGGGCTGCGAATGCCCGTCCCTCCGCGGAGTCGCCGGCTTGCAGCAGCACCGGATGCCCCTGCGGTCCCGCCGGAAGCGTCGCGAAACCGCCTACCTCGAAGTGGATGCCCGAGTATTCGACGCGGCCGATTCGGTCCGGGTCGACGTAGACGCCGTTCCCGACGTCGGCCGGCACCGCGCCGGGCGCCCAGCTGTCCCAGAACTTCCGGGCGACAGCCAGGAACTCCTCGGCCCGCGCGTAGCGGTCGGCATGGTCGAGAAAGCCGCCGCGGCGAAAGTTGGCGCCGGTGAACGCGTCCGACGAGGTGACGATGTTCCAGCCGGCCCGGCCGTCGGACAGGTGGTCGAGCGTGGCGAATTGCCTTGCCACTTCGAAGGGTTCGTTGAAGGTGGTGTTGATGGTTCCGGTCAGGCCGATCCGTTCGGTGACGGCGGCCAGCGCCACCAGCACGGTGAAAGTGTCCGGCCGGCCCACCACGTCCAGGTCGTAGATCCGGCCGCGGTGCTCCCGTAACCGCAGCCCCTCGGCCAGGAAGAAGAAGTCGAACAGGCCGCGTTCGGCGGTGCGGGCCAGGTGCACGAAGGAGTCGAATTCGATCTGGCTGCCGGCGGTCGGATCGGTCCACACGGTGGTGTTGTTGACTCCGGGAAAATGCGCGGCCAGGTGAACGGGCTTGCGGCTCATCAGGTTAGCCCCCAATGCCGCGCGATCAATTCATGGGAGCGCAGCCGATCCCGGTGCCGGTGCGTCACGGAGGTGATGACGAGTTCGTCGGCGCCGGTGACCCGTTGCAGTGCGTGCAACCGCTGCGCGACCTCGTCCGGGCTGCCGACGAATTGCGTTGCCAGCCGGTCGATGACCACGGCTCGCTGCTCGTCGGTCAGCGGAGCGCAGTCGGCCGGGTCGGGGTAGGGGATGGCCCCGCCGCCGGCGCGGATGGAGTAGACCCAGTGGCCGTAGCTGGCTGCCAGGTGCCGGGCGGTGGCGGTGTCGTCGGCGACCACGACGTCCGCCGACACCACGACATAGGGCCGCGGCAGATACGCCGACGGGACGAAGGCGGCGCGGTAGGCGTCGACGGCTTCCAGCGCGGTGGCCGGGGTGAGGTGATAGCTGGCCACAAACGGCAGTCCCATTGCGCCGGCCAACGCAGCACTGCGCCCCTTGCTGCTGCCGAAGATCCACGGGGTCAGCGCGGCTCCTTCGCCGGGCACCGCGTGAACGTCGAAGCCGTCCACCCGATAGGTTCCGGCCAACATGGCGATGATGTCGCCGACCTGCTCGGCGAAGTCCGGTGCGACCGCCTCGGGCTGCTGCAGGATCGCCATGGTGGCTTGCACCCGGCCGCTTGCCAGCAGGGTGCGCAGGTCAAACGGCGGCGGGATCACCACACCGTCGACCTCGCGCCACTCGACCGGTGGTCGCGGTGCCCGAGGTTTGGCCGGGTCCCTCGGCTTGACGCCGCGTCGCTGCGCGGACCGGCCCAAGCCCAGATCAATGCGCCCGGGATAGAAGGCGTCGAGCATGCCGAAACTTTCCACCACCGCGGCGGCGGTGGTGTGGCTGAGCTGGACCGCGGCCGACCCGACCCGAATGCTGTTGGTGGCCGCGGCAATTTGACCGATCAGCACCGCCGGTGCGGCGCTGGCGACCGCGACGAAGTGATGCTCGGCGATCCAGAAGCGGCGATAGCCCCACCGCTCGGCCTGCTGAGCCAGCTCGACGGTGTTGCGCAGCGCCGTCGCCACGTCGCTGCCGGCGCTGATCGGCGACAGGTCCAAGACCGACAGCGGGATCACCGGCTCACCGCCGCATATCGGTTGGGCGCCGACGGCAGGCCGAGTCGCTGGCGCAGCGTTTCGGTGTCGCGATACCCCGTCCGGAACCGGCCGGCGCGCTGCAACAGCGGCACCACCTCGTCGACGATCACCGGCAGATCGAAAGCGTTCACCGCGGGCCGCAGCCGCGCACCGTCGATGCCGCGGCGCTGCCAATTCAGCAGCAGCTCAACCAAATCCGTTGGGCTACCTGCCCAAACGAGCGCGTCGGAGCGGAAGTCGCCGGCACCGTGGAAGGAAACTACCACGTCGGCAAACACTTTCAGCCGGCCGCCGGCGGCGCGCACGTCGTCGAGGATGCTCGGCAGCGAATCGTCGGTCGGCGTGATGAAGACAACATCTGCTGCGGCGGCAGCGAATTCATAGACCGGCACCGCATGCGCCAGGGCGGCCACCACCGGCTGGCCCTGCGGCGGTCGTGGGGTTATCGACGGCCCCTTGACCGCGAAGTACTTTCCGGTGAAGTCGACGTAGTGCAATTTGTCCCGGTCGATGTAGCGCCCCGTGGCCACGTCGCGGATCACCGCGTCATCTTCCCAGCTGTCCCAGAGCCGGCGCACCACCTCGACGTAATCCCGGGCTTCATCGAACAATTCGTCGGGGTTCACCGAGCGGCGGCCGAACAGGGCCGCCTCGTGGGTGGTGACACTGACCCTGGGTTGCCAGCCGGCCCGGCCGTGCGAAACAAAGTCAAGCGTGGCAATGGCTTTCGAGACGTGGAAGGGCTCGGTGTGAGTGACCGTGGCCACCGGGACCAGACCGATGTGCCGGGTCGCCGGGGCGATGCGGGCCGCGACCAGCACGGCGTCGGCGCGGCCGGCAAGCCGCCGCGGATCGATCCGCTCGCGGCGGCCCGGCTGTGGCATCAGGGTGTCGTCGATGGTCAGAAAGTCGAGCAGGCCACGTTCGGCGGTGACCGCCACGTCGGCCCAGTAACCCCCGCTGAGCACCGACCGGGACTCGACCGCCGCGGTTGCCCGCCAGGCTTGCGGGTGCCAGCCGTACCCGTCCAGCGCGACCGCCAGATGCAGCAGATCCGTCATGTCAGCGCTAGACCCTGAGTAAGCGTGTCGGCTGGGGAGGATAGGGCAAAGGCCTTACCCTGGCTGGGTTTGCGACTTCAACGCAGCCCAGCGGGAAAGGCCTTTGTGGTGAAGAAGATATCGCATGAGCAGAGTCGGC
>NZ_UPHQ01000323.1 GCF_900566055.1 Mycobacterium innocens | reverse complement strand
CCATGAACACCAACATCGCGACGCTGCCGGCACCATGACCACGACCGCGTCAGCATGCACACCAACTGCCTCTGTTCGTCCTCACCGAGAGTGACGCCGTCGTGTTCATCTTCAGTGCCGGGCAACATCCACTGCCGGATAGGTGGCAGGTTGTGGAAATGACGGCAACCCCAAGCGATTCCGATGGAGACGTCTTCGGGTTGAAAGGCGACCTCGTCGAGGATCCAGGACTTGCGCCTCGCCTGAACGCCAGCAAACAGGCATCGCTGCAGCTCGTCGGTTCCAAGACTCAAGATTCGAATGACGCTCTTCTACAGCACGTTCCTCGGCTTGCGACCGGCATCCCAGGGCAGGTTTTGGGAATAATGGTCAACCGAGTCGCAACGGCCATCGCGATAGCCGACGCGCTGGCGCAGATCGAACAGCCCGACAGGGTGATTCTGTTGACCGGTCGGATGCGCCCCTTGGACAGGGACGACATCTGGGAAGGGGTCCAATCCAAGGTAGGCGCCGGTCGAACTCGTTCAAACGGACCTCGGCTCTACGTCGTCGCCACACAGACGATCGAAGCTGGCGCAGATCTTGACTTCGACGCGCTTATCACCGAAGTCGCACCAGTCGATTCGCTACGCCAGCGCTTCGGCCGCGTTGACCGGTTGGGCAGGCTCTCGAGCGCCGGCACGCCCGCGCGGATAGTCATAGTCGCGGGCCACAAGCAGACTGCGGAAAAGTTCGATGACCCTGTCTACGGCAAAGCGCTAAGCGCGACATGGCGAGAATTGAAACGCCGTTACAGCGATGCCTTGTTCGATGTCGGCCCGCTGTCGACGAGCCTGCCGACCGGACCCGAGTTCCTATCGCCTGCCCTGGACTCACCACTGCTGCTAGATAGCCATCTCGATATGTTGGTACAGACTAATCCAGCGCCCGCCGCGGATCTGGATATCACCCGGTGGTTGCACGGGCCGCAGGATGCACCTGCCGATGTCAATATCGTGTGGCGAGCGGACATAGACGACCGTCTACTTGAATTCGTAGGGGCGGCAGGGGACAACGGCGACGGGCGTGACTTGATTGTCGAGCTGTTGCTCGCGTGCCCACCGAAGGCAAGCGAAGCGATCGCATTGCCGATCTGGTCAGCAAAGACCTGGTTGAGTTCAGCCGACACCGGCCCCGACCTGGCCGATGTTGATCAGCAAGAGCCACGAACCACGTTGGGCGCCGCACGGGATCGCTTGGTGGTCCGATGGGCGGGTGCCGACACCGATCTCGTTACTGTGCAAGACATCCGGCCCGGCGACACACTCGTGGTGCCGGCTGCTCGCGGTGGGCTCCGCAGATCCAACTGGGACCCTGGATGCACCATGGCGGTGCCTGATCTCGGTGATCGGGCACAGGCCACCGCCGGGGTTGTTCCTGTGCTGCGTTTGCACGCAGATGTGATCTCCCCACATGTCGACCGGCCCGAGATGCTGCCAACGCCACTTTTGCCGTCCGACCCGGACAGCGACATTGATGACAACGCCGCAACCGGTATCGCCACTTGGTTGGAGGCGGTACGGTCAGCTGACCCGACTCCGTGGCTTGCCAGCATATGCCAATCGCTGAGTCCCATCGCTGGTCAACAGGTTGTCGTTGCGGCCGGGCAAGCCGGGGGCGGCCCAACGAAGATGTACGCCTTGCGAGGCAAGCGGCCGGCGCGCGACTTGTCGTGGCGCGAAAGCGGCCTCGAGTTCGACGGTACGGACCTGACGAACTCGTTCATCGGGCACGCTGTTCCGTTGGAGGCGCACTGCAACGGGGTAGGCGAATTGGCCAGCCGGTTCGCAGCAGCCTGTGGCGTGCCGGATCATCTCCGCCAGGATCTGGCCCTGGCCGGCAGGCTTCATGACCTGGGCAAGGCAGATCCTAGATTTCAGACGTGGCTATGTGACGGCGACGAGATTGCGGTTATCCGCGTGGGCACGTTGTTGGCCAAATCGGCTGATAGCCACCGAGATAAGCGTCAGCGGGACCTAGCCAGGCGGCGGGCCGGCTACCCCGTTGGAATGGGACATTCGCTCCTCAGCGTCGCACTCGCGCTGTCATCGCCAGAGGTACTCGACGCGGCCCACGATCGGGAGCTTGTACTTCACCTCATCGCAAGTCATCACGGCCATTGCCGCGCACTACCACCGCCTCAGCCAGACCCGGTACCGGTCGATGTCGAAGTCACTTGGGATGGCCATCGGCTTCGCTCGTCAAGCGACCATGGGTTATCCCAGCTCGATAGCGGCGTTACGGAACGGTTCTGGCGACTCAACAAACGATATGGCCCTCACGGACTCGCTTGGCTCGAGACGCTCCTGCGGCTGGCCGATCATCGCCGAAGTGCACTCGAGCAACTCAGGCAGGAGGGAGGAGGGCGATGACTGAACATGCTTCCGCGTTGAATCTCGACGGGCTCGACGGGACTAACCCGGCCGGCTTTCTAGCGGGATTAGGCGTGCTCGCGATTCTCGACCACCTGAATTACCCGGCACGGCTGTGGTGGAGCGACTCTGTAGTGCCGCGCGCAAGGCTTGACGGAATTGCATCCATCGATCCTCTCGTCGAGGAGGTAGTTCGCGAGAAAGACAAGATGGGCGACGCGCCACTTCTCGACTATCCTCTTGGCGATCCCGCTGCCGATGTCAAATTCACTCGCGCGCAAGATGTCCGGCGATTTCTTGACCACTGTCGTCGGTCAGCGCCAAGCGCGGCGCTGAGCGCGGCCCTGGTGTGCGAGGGGGTCGAGGACAACCGGGGACAGGCGAAGCCCACGGACCTCCACTTCACGTCAGGCAAACAGCAATTCCTTACAATGGCCCGCAAACTGCAGAGTGAAGTCACGCGCGATCACATCCACAACGCGCTTCGCGGGCCGTGGAGATACGACTCGACCCTGCCTTCCTTCAAATGGGACTCGACCGACGATCGCAACTACGCCTTCGCCGCATTGGACCCGCAGAAGGAGACGAAACTGACTGCACCCGGGGTCGAATGGCTCGCATTTCGTGGACTGACCCTCTTTCCAGTTCACCCCAAGGGCAGACGGGTTCTGACGCCCGGTGTCGGTGGGGAATGGAGGTCAGGCTGGCTGACCTGGCCCCTATGGCGGGTACCGCTTTCAACAATTGCGGCACGCTCGCTCATTCAAGCGGTGCCGGATGACAAGGCGATACCTGGCAGATTCCTAACGGCTGTTGAAGCTTGGGGCGTGCACCGATTGATGCGGAGCCGAATTACCCCCGAGGGTCAGGGCTACGGGACCTTCAGGCCATCTCAGGTTATTTGGGCCGCTTCCAGTCCGCCTGAGCCTAGGCGGCGGACATGACGCAGACCGAAATCGACGTTGTCGACGTTCCCGAGCTATTGCCGGCGAGAATGCTCAACGAGTATGCATACTGCCCGAGGCTGTTCTTTCTCGAGTGGGTGCAACAACAATGGGCCGACAGCGGCGACACGGCAGAGGGGTCGTTCCACCACCGTCAAGTAGATGTTGCGCGCGGCGATGCACCGCTGCCGGAGGAGGAACCAGATTTGCTTCGCGCGCAGTCTGTTTCCCTCTCGTCGACTGAACTCGGTCTTTCGGCAAAAGTCGATGTCATCGAAGGCGACAGCGGAGCAGTGCGGCCGGTGGACGTGAAACGAGGTAAGCCGCCTGATGTTCCGGAAGGTGCCCGTGAACCCGAACGCATCCAGTTGTGTGCCCAAGGGTTACTGCTGCGGGAAGCGGGTTACCGGTGAATCGTCCCGGGTTTCGTGCGCACTTCCTTTCTTGGGAAGGATGGCACGATGCCAAGCAAGTACGACGAGAACACCAAGGCCAAGGCGGTCCGATTGGTCCGTGAGCATGCCGACGACTACGACT
>NZ_UPHQ01000138.1 GCF_900566055.1 Mycobacterium innocens | reverse complement strand
CGCTGAAACTCCGACAAATGCGGTCCCATCACCGCGTACCGCCGCGCCACCGAGTCCGCCAGATCCGCCATAGCACAACCGTAGCGCCCGAAACCAGCAAAAACGACGTTATTTAATCACGAGTCCTTAGTGGCGTTAGGGGATGACGCGCACGCGACCACCACACGACCGCAAGACGACAAATTTTAGGGCCTCAATTCCCTACCCCCGTTGGGTATACATGTGGCATGATGTGCAAGCATGGCGCAAATGCCGGCACCCATGGCCGAACCGGTTGGGGTGGTTGGGTGCTCTTGGTGTGACGATCGATCTGGTCGGCCTCGTCGATTGGATCAGGTCTTGACCGGGGTAGGCGTCACCGCCAGCGTCATGATCGCAGTGTCAGCGGTCTTCTTCCGGGTCTGGTCGCCAGAAGACCGCTCTGGCAGGCGCAGAATTTTCACCGGCAGCCACGATAGTGCTGGCCCCGAGGAGGGGGCCGGTCGGGGTGAGTATTTCACCCTGCTCAACCCACTGAAGTACTGAAGTACCGACCGCAGAAAGGGGTCAGGAAATGATGACGAAACGTCGACGCCTGTTCGCGTTGGGGGCCGCCGGACTGGGGGCTGCGACCGGGCTGGCCATCCTGGTGATTGCGCCGGTAGGTGCCTATCTCGACAACCGCACGATGTCGGAAGTGATGATGTCAGATATGGGTATGCTACCCGAGCTGCCGGTCCCGCCGACTATCCACTATGGGGCCATCGCCTTCGCCCCCAGCGGCGCGTCGGGCAAGGCGTGGCACCAGCGAAGCCCGGAACGAGCAGCGCAAGTCGCATTGGAGCAGTGTGGCGACATCAGTTGCAAAGTGATTAGCAACTTCAAGCAATGCGGCGCGGTCGCCTACAATGGCTCGGATTTCGCAGGGGGAGTGGGCCTTACGCGCCGCGTCGCAGAAGACGACGCCACGAACCGCCTCGGCGGCGGGTGGATCGTCAACTGGGCGTGCAACTAGGCGTCCATGATCCTCGAGGGCATCTTCACGCCTTAAACATCTTTAAGCCGAGGAATTCCTCAGCCAGCCCACCCAAACAGGCCGTCTCACGATTCCTCGGCTTAACGCAAATCTCGGCATAATCGCTGTGATGAATTGTGTCGCTGAACGGATGGCCCTGACGTGCCCGGAAAGTTGCGGCGTGGCGTAACGCCCGCTCGACGAATCCGGTGTCTTTGACCATCGAACACTCCCAGCCGGGGATCAGCCCGGCATAGGCATCGACAACGAATGCGGTGTAGCCGAACCCGCTGGTGTCGAGCCGAACATAGGTAAAGTCGGCCACGTCCAGCAGGTTGGTTGCGGCAACGCGCCAGCGCCGGCCCACCAGGTCCGGCGTGCGGGCCGCGGCCGGGTCTGGCTCGGTGGTGCGCGGTGGGCGGCGAGCACGCATGACGCCTCGCCAATCGTTGTGCCGCATGATCCGTTCCAGCGTGCGCCGCGCCACCGGGATGCCTTGGCGTTGCAGGTGCGCCCACATCTTCAGGCTGCCGTAGAGGCTCTCCGGTGGGCGTTTCCCGTCGGCATCGGGTTGGTAGTAGCCGGCCAGGATCTCGGTGATCGTGGTGTCCCACAGGGCCCGTTTTGACGTCGCCGACGAGCGGTGCGCCCAGTAGGTGCGCGGGGCGATCGCCACGCCCTGGATAGCCAGGGCGCGGCAGATCGGTACGACCCCGAACCGCTCCTTGTGTTCGTCGATGAACGCACAGATCAGCGGTGTAGCGGGTCGCACTCCCGCGCGAAGAAAGTCGTTGCGGCCTTGAGGATTTCGATCGTTGCCTCAAGCTCCCTGGTCTTGCGGCGTAGCTCCCGCAGCTCCCGGCTCTCCTCGCTGGATATCCCTGCCGTCTCACCGGCGTCGACCTCGGCCTGGCGAACCCACTTGCGCAGCGTCTCCGCGTTCATCCCCAGCCGGCCCGCGATCGCCTTCATCGCCGCCCACTCGCTGTCATAGTCGTCGCGGTGTTCCCGGACCAGTCGCACCGCTCTGGCCTTGGTGTTCTCGTCGTACTTGCTCGGCATCGCGCCATCCTTCCCAACAAAGGAAGTGCGCATAAAACCGGGGACGGTTCAATGGTTTTTGGGCAGCAAGTTCGGCCGATGAGACTTTGGATGGTGGCCCGGCACGGACAGTGGCCTCAGGATAGGTCAGCCCTTGCTGTTATATCAGTGCTGGATGTACTGTTTTATGGATGCTGAAGTGTGAGGTGCGGGAATCGGCGTTGGCCCGTCTAGGCCGGGCACTGGCTGATCCGACCCGGTGCCGGATCCTGGTGGCATTGCTGGACGGCGTTTGCTATCCGGGCCAGTTGGCGTCGCGCCTGGGGCTGACGCGTTCGAATGTGTCGAATCATTTGTCGTGTTTGCGGGGTTGCGGGTTGGTGATCGCGACCTATGAGGGCCGGCAGGTTCGGTACGGCCTGGCTGACAGTCACCTGGCCCAGGCATTGGGGGAATTGGTTCAGGTGGTGCTTGCGGTGGACACCGACCAACCTTGCGTCGGCGAGCAGGCCCCGTGCGCTGACGAGGTCGAGGTGACGGGTAGCCGATAATCCCCGTCATCGACCTTGGCTATCCGAACGGCTGAATAAACTAATTATGTTGCGACAGAATGGAATAGGAGAGCTCGCGATGGTTGCGCACGTACTGTTGGTCAAGGCTGCCTCGACGGTGGTCACCGGACTGGTCGGGGTCAGCGCCTACGAGGTGCTGCGTAAGGCGGTGGGTCCGGCTCCGATTCACCGGGCCGCGGTGGCTGCCACGGAGTGGGGTTTGCGGGGAACCCGGCGCGCGGAGGTGGCGGCCGAGTCAGCCCGGCTGCGGGTCGCCGACGTGGTGGCCGAGGCTCGCGACCGCATCGGCGATGACGCCTCACTTCCGGTCGGCACCCAGACCCACAATCACTGCGATAAGGACGATTGCTGCTGACCTGCGGCTGTCGCCGATTGGTTGGCGATGGTGTGTGGGCGGCGGCGAAACGAAAGATGGGCCGGGCAGCGTGGGCCGCTGGCTCGACGAGCTGTGTGAGTGTTCGAAACCGCACTGACTGATGTCGATCGGTGAGTGAATATCCACGACGAGGGAGGCGCTCATGCTGACCATTGATACGGCCCCTGGTGCCGGGATCGGGCTGACCGTTATTTCGGCTGGCGCGGGACGGATGCGTCTGCGCATCAATGGTTTTCGTTTCGACACGGTCCGGGCCGTCGCGATCGAGGACGCGGTCGGCAAGGTCGCCGGGGTGCAAGCCGTGCAGGCCTATCCCCGCACGGCATCGGTGGTGATCCGGTATTCGCCGGGGGTCCTCGATCTAGACGAGATCCTGCCGGCGATCTGCGATGCCGAGCGGATCCCGGCAGCATCGGTGCCCGCGCGTGCCCCGCACTCTGTTGATAACAGCAAGCCCGGTGTGGTGCAGAAGATCTTCGACTGGGCCGAGCGAACGCGGTCGGGACAGGGCGGCAACGATAGTGGTGCGGGAAGGGCGGTGACCGCGCAGGCGGCCGGAGCGTTTAGTGACGGCTGCTGTGACCACGATGACGACGACGTGCCTGAGCGGCTGTGGCAAGTGGTCAAACTGCGGCGAGCCGCGTTGTCCGGGGTGCTGCTGACCGCCTCGGCGGTGACCGCATGGCTTACCCCCTTCGGGCCGGTGGCCCTGGGGTTGAAGGTCTTGGCGCTGGCGGTGGGGGCTTCGACGTTCGCACCGTCCAGCCTCATGCGGCTGGCGCGGGGCCGCATCGGTGTCGGCACCCTGATGACCATCGCCGCGGCAGGAGCGGTGGCACTGGGTCAGGTCGGCGAGGCCGCCATGCTGGGATTCCTGTTTTCGATCAGTGAGGGCCTGGAAGAGTACGCGGTGGCGCGCACGCGCCGCGGTTTACGCGCTCTGCTCTCCCTGGTGCCTGATGAGGCCACGGTGCTGCGGGACGGCGCCGAGATCGTGGTCGCCGCAGCCGATCTGCGGGTTGGCGATCAGATGATCGTCAAACCCGGCGAACGCCTGGCCACCGATGGCGTGGTGCGTTCCGGGCGCAGCGCCCTGGACATTTCGGCGATCACCGGTGAATCGGTGCCGGTGGAGGCGGGACCGGGGGATGAGGTGTTCGCCGGGTCGATCAACGGTTCCGGGGTGCTGCAGGTGCAAGTCACCGCCACTGCCGAGGACAACTCGCTGGCCCGCATCGTGCACATCGTGGAAGCCGAGCAGGCCCGCAAAGGCGCCAGCCAGCGACTGGCCGACCGCATCGCGCGACCGATGGTGCCGGGCATCATGATCGCCGGGGTGTTGATCGCCGGGATCGGCAGCGTCGTTGGCAGTCCTGCGGTCTGGGTCCAACGCGCGCTGGTGGTGCTGGTCGCGGCTTCTCCGTGCGCGCTGGCCATTGCGGTGCCGGTGTCGGTGGTGGCGGCTATCGGTGCCGCGTCCCGACTCGGCGTGCTGATTAAGGGTGGGGCCGCGCTGGAAGCGTTGGGCACCATCGGCGGACTTGCCCTGGATAAGACCGGAACGTTGACGGCTAACCGGCCCGTCGTGATCGACATCGCCACCACTAATGGCGCCACCCGAGAGGAGGTGCTGGCGGTCGCGGTCGCCTTGGAGGCGCGCAGTGAACATCCACTCGCCGCGGCGATCCTCGCCGCCGCCGAACAGCCGATAGCCGCCGCTGACGATGTGCAAGCCGTCCCTGGTGCCGGGCTGACCGGCTATCTCGACGGACATGCGCTGCGATTGGGACGGCCCGGCTGGCTGGACCCCGGCGACCTCACCGATCAGGTGGCACGGATGCAACACGCCGGGGCCACAGCGGTTCTCGTTGAGCGCGACGAGCTGCTCCTCGGCGCGATCGCCGTACGCGACGAACTACGCCCTGAAGCCGCCGAAGTCATCACCAGACTCCGCGCCGACGGCTATGAGGTCGCGGTGCTCACCGGCGACAACCACGCCACCGCCGCCGCTCTGGCCGCCCAAGCCGGAATCGCGCAGGTCTATGCCGAACTGCGCCCTGAAGACAAAGCGCGCCTAGTCGGCCAGTTACGTGCTCAGCGGCCCACCGCCATGGTCGGTGACGGCGTCAACGACGCCCCGGCCCTGGCCGCCGCAGACCTGGGAATCGCCATGGGCGCCATGGGAACCGACGTCGCCATCGAAACCGCCGACATCGCGCTGATGGGCCAAGACCTGCGTCACCTGACCCAAGCGCTCGAACACGCCCGCCGCTCCCGACAGATCATGCTGCAAAACGTCGGACTCTCGCTAGGCATCATCACTGTGCTCATGCCCCTGGCGCTGTTCGGGACCCTCGGCCTGGCCGCCGTCGTATTCGTCCACGAGCTCACCGAGATCATCGTCATCGTCAACGGCGTGCGCGCCGGACGCATCAAATCACTGACGGGCCCCGCCCACGACATCTGAGGACCTCACCACCGCAGGGACACGGGTCGGTGTCCGGATTCTTTTGAGTGCGGTGGGCTAGCCCTCGATGAGGTCGAACATGCTCACGGCGGGCCCGCCTTCGTTGCGGATCTGACTTATCCGCCCTTCGGTGAGCCCACTGAGGCGAGCGATCTTCCTTGGGGGCATGCCTTGGTCGAGCGCTTCACGGATGAACCGCTTCTGACGGTCAAGGGCCTCCCGCAGTGAGGTGCGCCGCCGGGTGATCGTGGCACGGTTGCGCCGGAGCTGGGTAGTGAGCGCGGCGAGGTGGTCGCCGTAAACGATGTTGTGGCTGTTCATGCTGACGATGTCACACTACCGGCGACAGACTCGCAAGCCATACCAGCAGTATATAGGCCATTAACTATTTAATGTCCTAAATATGAGGAAGGTAGCGACGGTGGTCGTAGCAAACGGGGTGGCCTCGCAGGTTGGCAGCCGCATCGGGCGCAGGGGTTGCCTAGGTGCCCGCGGCGAGTCGTTCCAGTTCTCCTTGTAGAACCGCGATGATGTTGTCGCGTTCGCGTAGTTCAGCTCGTAGCTGCGCGATCTGTGTCTTTGACGGTCAGCCGGTTACGCAGCGCGGCTATGATGCCCGATTCGGCGCCGCCGGATGCCGACTGGGGCTCGTCCGAAACCACCGCCAACGTTCGGTGCGCTTCGATCTGGGCTAGCAGTTTGGGCCGGTTGTGGATGCTCTTGCGGGTCACTCCGGCGCGGCGGGCCACACTGCTGATGGTGATGTCGGCCTTTTCGCGGCGTAGGCCTTGGAGCGCCTTCGGGGCCCGCGTGTCGACCGAGTCCCGCCTCTTCTGGGTGTGGGCAGCCAGCGTCTTGAGAGATGCCTGGGCGCCGATCTTCTTGTGTTTGAGAAATTCGGCTTCGGCGGTGGCCGCCAAGGTGGCGGCGTAGCGCAGCGTGATCTCCGGACTCCGAGGTAGCGCTGCACGACGTGGATCGGTACCCCGTCGTTGCGAAGCTCGGTTGCCCGGGTGTGTCGTAGTCGGTGAGTTTGGCTGAATCGCAACGGGTTTTCCTGCCCCGTCAGTCAGGCCACGCAGATCGTCGAGTTTGGCCAGCAACTGTGAGTAGGCGGCGTACGGGCGCGGGCGCTGCCCGTTGGGGTTGCTTTGGCGCCGATGAACAAGTACTTGGGCTCGAGGCGGGGAAACGTCGTGGCCAACCATTTCTGTTGTTCAACAATCACGTTGACCACCGCCTGCTCGACCAGAATGGCCGGATCCGCGCCGTCGACCTTGGTCAGCTGGTACCGCAGCTTGGCCACGAACGAATCAGGATCCTCGGCGTCTATCGGGCGGGGCGCCGTCTATGCTTACCAATATTGAGATTTCAAGAGCCGATGGGTTTGGCTGTGGCGGGGCCGCCGATGTTCTCCCGCCCGATGTCATCCACCTGGCGCCACGGCGCCCACAGCATCAAAGCCACTCCGGGACAGGCATTTTGGCTAGACGGCCACGGCGCGCCGCAACAGGGTCCGGCGAGCGACTGCCTAGTATTGCCGCGTGGTGGATCGTTATGGCAGCGACGTCTTGTCCGGGGGAGGGCGGCGCACGCCGCGATCGGTCGAGCATCCGGTCGAGATCGGGATGGTGGTCGAGGACGCCCAAACCGGCTACGTCGGCGCCGTGGTCCGAGTCGAATACGGCCGCATCGACCTCGAAGACCGCCACGGTAAGACCTGCGGTTTCCCGCTCGGGCCCGGTTACCTGCTCGACGGTCGACCGGTAATCCTCACTGCGCCGCGCCGCCGGGCGCCGGTCACGCCGAAGCGAACGGCATCCGGGTCGGTCGCGGTTCCCGGTGCCCGCGCCCGGGTTGCCCGTGCCAGCCGGATCTACGTCGAGGGCCGTCACGACGCCGAGCTCATCGCACAGGTCTGGGGGGAGGACCTGCGCATCGAAGGCGTCGTGGTGGAGCACCTCGGCGGCGTCGACGACCTGGTGCGCATCGTCGCCGATTTCCGGCCCGGACCGCGCTGTCGACTCGGCGTTCTTGTGGACCACCTGGTTCCCGGGTCGAAAGAGGCGCGCATTGCCGACGCGGTGCGTCAGGGGCCGGGTGGCGCGGACACCCTGGTCGTCGGTCACCCCTATGTCGACATCTGGCAGGCCGTCAAACCGCACCGGCTCGGCCTGCAGGCGTGGCCGAGCGTACCCCGGCACATCGAGTGGAAGCACGGAGTGTGTCAGGCGCTGGGCTGGCCGCACGCCGACCAGGCGGACATCGCCACGGCGTGGCGGCGTATCCGTTCGACGGTCCGCGACTGGAACGATCTGGAGCCCGCGCTGATCAGCCGGGTCGAAGAACTCATCGACTTCGTTACCCAGCCTGCCGCCTAGCTGCCCAGGCGACCCGCTGGCAGCGGGAAAACTACGGGCGGCCATGTTCATCCAGGTGAGCTTTGTGTCGATCGTGTAAAAGACTGCCGATTGTCGTCACGTCTGCGCGTCCGCCGAGCACTAAAGCTTGACACCGAAAACTATTTGCTTTGGAAAGAAACGGAGGAGTCGACATGACCGACGTGCTTGTCATCGATGCCGAAGGCCTGGACCGGCTGTCGTGCAGCGCCAAGACCGACCCCAGCACGGGCAAGAAGACACTGAAAGCCAAGACGGTATGTGAAAGCGGCTTTCGCAACATGACCTACGTGCGCGACCTGGCGCCGATGCTCGTCGGCGAACCCCCCGCGCTGCTGGGTGACGACTCGGCGCCCAACCCGTCGGAGACGACTTTGGCGGCCCTGGGATCCTGCATCTCGGTGGGCCTGCTGGCCAACGCCACCCACCGTGGCGTGACCCTGACCAAGATCGAGGTCGAGATGGAAGGTGACATCGACATCTCCGCCGTGTGGGGCGTCGGCGACACCCCGGCCGGCAAGGTCCTCGGCTTCACCGCGGTGCGCTGCCGCGTCGCCCTGGCCGGTGATGCCGACGACCAGACGTTGCAGGAGATCCACGACACCGCGATCGCCTGGTCGCCCGTGGTGAACACGTTCCGCCGTCCGGCCACCGTCGACTCGACCCTGACCGTCGACTAGGCATCGCCACGTGACTTACAACGCGACCAGGCTGCAGCTCGCCGAGGCCATCAAGCTGGCCCGGATGGCGAAGGGATTGAGCTGGACCAAGATCGCCGAGGCAATCGGCAAGGACCGGGTGTGGACCGTAGCGGCGCTCCTCGGCCAGCATCCGCTGTCGGCTGACGACGCCGCGACCGTCGCGGCACTGCTCGACCTTGACGACGACGCGGTCGCCGCTCTGCAGTTGACGCCCTACCGGGGATCCGGCGAATCGGCGTCGGCGGATCCTACGATCTACCGGTTCTATGAGGCGCTGTCGCTCTACGGGCCCGCTCTCAAGGAGCTGATCGCCGAGGAGTTCGGCGACGGGATCATGAGCGCCATCAACTTCCGGATGAGTGTGCGGCGTCGCCCGGATCCGCAAGGTGATCGGGTGATTGTGACCTTCGACGGCAAGTTTCTCGACTACACATGGAACAACACGGAACAGGAGGTCATGTCGTGACCGCGACTATCGACGCCGCGATCGACTTGCTCGATTCGGAGCTGCTGGCAGACATCCGCGCGCACGCCGGTGTGCTGGACCGCGGAGACGACACCGCCCGCCGCAGCTTTGCGGGCCTGGGGGCCGTCGGACTGCTCGGGCTTGGCGCTCCCGGCAACATCGACGGACGGCTGCCACAGATGGCCCAGGTGATCCGAATGATCTCCGGCGAGTGCATGAGCACCGGATTCTGCGTGTGGGCCAACCGGATGGCGATCGAGTACTTACTCACCGCCGCAACGGAATACAGCATGGCCGTGGTCCAGCCGCTGCTGGCCGGCACCGCGCTGGGCATCACCGGAATGGCAGCAGCCTTCAAAGACGCGGCCGGCTGCGGCAGCCTCGAGCTCACCGCCGCAGCCGTCCCGGGCGGTTACCAGCTGAGCGGGTCGATCAGGTGGGCCAGCAACCTGTACCACGACTCCGTCTTGGTGACCGCGGCGCGCACCGAACGCGGCGACAAATTGATCGTGGCCGTGCCGTTGAGCACACCGGGTATCACCATCGGTGACCACTTCGAACTCTTGGCGATGGGCAGCACGGCCTCGTCGTATCTGGAGTTGACCGATGTGTACGTGGGCGATGAGCAGGTGCTGTCCACCGACTTCGACGGGTTTCTGGACGCGGTTCGCCCCACCTTCCTGGTACTGCAGTCGGCAATGTGTCTCGGGCTGGCCAAGACCACGCTGACGCAATGCAGGATCGGCCTCACCGGAGTGAATTCGGTGTTCGCCCCCGACGTCGACCTGATCGCGGGAAAGCTGGCGCTGGCCGAGACCACCTTGGCCAGCGTGGCCGCATCGGTCGGCGGCCAGCAACCGCCGAGCAAGAAGGAGTTGCTCTCGCTACGCCTCAGCGCGGCCGAAATCGCCAGTGCCAGCGCCGCGCTGGAGATTCGTACGGCCGGCGGCAAGGGCTATGCCAGCAGGACGCCGGCGAGCCGCCGATACCGGGAAGCCGCATTCCTGCCCGTGCAGTCGCCGTCGGAGGCGCAGCTGCGATGGGAACTGGGGGGATGCTGTTGAGTGACCGCTCGGGTCGACGATGACCCCGGTCGCGGTCCCACCCGGATCCGCATCCGAGCACATGGTCGGCGGGGTTCCGCTGGCCGGCTTGGTGCGCGACTATCACCGCCAAATGGTGAGTTTTGCTTGCACAATGGTGAATTCGCCAACGGTGGCCGAAGAAGCGGTACAAGAAGCATGGGTTCAGGTGATGCAGTCGTCGGCCTCGTTCGAGGGCCGCTCGTCGGTGGCCACCTGGTTGTTCGGGATCGTCAAGAACACCGCGTCGCGGCACCGGCGCCGCGAGTCTCGGATCCGCGAGCACGAGCTGCTGGCCACCGACGACGCCGACCCCCTGGCGGACCGGATGCACCCGACCGGCCACCCCGACGCCGGGCACTGGAGCGTGCCGCCGTCGAGGCGGTTCCTCCCCGAAGACCGAACTGTCGCACGGGAACTCGTCGAGCAGGTGCGGGCGGCGCTGGATACGCTGCCGCCGCGGCAGCGACAGCTGGTAATCCTGCGCGACCTGGTCGGCACCTCCGCCGAAGAGGCATCCGAGATTCTCGAGCTGTCTGCCGAGGCGCAACGTGCCCTGCTCTACCGCGCGCGGGCAAACCTCCGAAATGAACTGGAAAAGCGGTACCAACGATGACCGTCTACGACAACACGCTCCCCGCCGTCGACTGCGTTGATTTCGTCCGACTCGTCGACGACCTGGTGGACTCGGACCCGCAGGAGTGGGGAGCGATCGTGGCCAAACATATCGACGAGTGCCCGCCATGCCTGGTGTATCTGCAGCAAATGCTGGACCTCAAGGTTCTGCTCAATCACGTATTCGACGGGGAAAAGCTCAGCGACGAGCACATCGCGGGGGTTATCAACACGATCAGCACCCTCAGGAAAGGCCAAGAATGACGAACGCCGGTGCACACTCGTCGCAACCGGATCGCCGCCCGGACCAGGTTTGGACACTGGGCGGGCCCGTTGACGCCACATCGATGCGAAACGCTATGGGCGCCTTTCCCTCCGGCGTCACCGTACTGACCACCCGACTGGGCGACCGATCGGTCGGCATGACCATCAGCTCGTTTGCCTCGGTGTCCCTGGACCCGCCGCTGTTGCTGCAGTGTGTGGCGCGCAGCGCGGGCAGCCTTCCGGCGTTCCGCATCGGCAGCTCGGTGGCCGTCAACGTGTTGGCGAACGACCAGGCGAGCCTGGCGCGCCGCTTCGCCAGCAAGGTCGACGACCGCTTCGAGGGAGTCGCATTCGACACCGATGACTGCGGTTGTCCGGTTCTTGTCGGTGCGGCCGCGTCGGTAAGCGGCTTTATCGACCGGATCTACGACGCGGGCGACCACGTCATCCTGCTCATCCGCGCCTGCGCCGTGCGCCGCGCCGGCGGCCTGCCGCTGCTCTACTACTCGGGACGGATGCACGATTGGGCAGACACCGTCCACCCGGTGGCTTCTTAAGCGACGCAACACCTTCCATACTTACCGATAAGCGCACCATGTCCCAGCTTGCCCTGGGCCCAGACCTCGTGGGCCCGTTGTCCGATGATCGCCGGGCCGGTGATCCGTTCGAACCACTCGGTGTTCCGGCCATGGTGACCCGAATAGCGGACATGGCGCTCGAGAAATCCGCCCATCCGTTGGCTTTCCTGATCCGCTCACTGGTCGGCGGTGCGATGGTGGGTTTCGGCGCGTTGTTGTCGTTGGTCGTCAGCACCGGGGTCGGCACGCCCGGTATCGCCAGCCTGCTGATGGGCCTGGCGTTCGGCATGTCCTTTGTTCTCATCCTGGTGTCAGGGGCATCACTGATCACCGCCGACATGGCAGCCGGCTTCTTCGCGGTGCTGCAGGGACGCATGCGCATCAGCTGCTATCTACAGCTGCTGCTCATCGGACTGAGCGGCAATATCGTTGGTGCACTGGTGTTCGTCGCCGTCTGCGCCGCGGCCGGGGGTCCGTATCTGGGTGCCTTCGCTACACGTGCGGCAGTCGTCGGCGCCCAGAAAGCCGGCCAGCCCTTTTGGACCGCCTTCCTGCTGGCGGTGCTGTGCACCTGGTTCCTGCAAACCGCCATGTGCCTGTATTACAAGGCGCGCAGCGACGTCGCCCGGATGGGCTTCGCGTTCTACGGGCCATTCGCATTCGTGATCGGCAGCGATCAGCACGTCGTGGCCAATGTCGGGTTCCTGGGACTTCCGTTGTTGCTCAATGCCTTTCACCACGATGCCCCACATTGCGGGATCAGCTGGGGCTGGGGAGCTCACGGCTTGGTCACCAATATCTGCGTTACCAGCCTCGGCAATCTGGTTGGCGGCACGGTTTTTGTGGCGCTGCCGTTTTACGTCATCGCGCGGCTTGAGCCGCGGGAGCAGTAGTCGGCGCGCCTTTCAGAGGATGTGTACGGCTTGCGCCAGCGGCCAGTGCCGTGTGCCCCCGGTTTGGTAGCTCACGTGCTGACCTTCATGAACGCCGCCGGTAGGCCAATCGACGATCTCGGAGGAATCGATGAAGACGTCGCGATCGCCGTCTGCGGGATGCACGAATCCGAATCCGCGCTCGTCATCGAACCAGTTGATAACGCCATACGACACGGTCGCCATCGAATCCAGCATCGCTTCGACGTTGTAGCTATTGATGACGGGCATTGTGACAGCCTTCCCCTCGTTACTGCCGGTGAACTCCGACATGCCAGACCGTATCCATCGAGCGGGAATCGGCGTAGGGTCCTTCGACTCTGATTTCGTGAGCTGTTCGGCCCACCGGCGAGCTGATTGGGATCAACCGCGTCAAAGTGAGGTCCATGGTCTCTGCTGAACCGGGTGGCCGTCGTATACGGTCAGGTCGAGACTCGCGCCGCCCAGATTGTGCCGACGTGAGGATCCGGTGCCGGTCGCTGGCCAGGTACCCATCGGGCCGCCGCAAGGAGGGTGAAATGTCCAGGGATGCAACGCAGTACGGGATTCTGGTAGGCGTTGACGGCTCGGCGCAGTCCGACGCGGCGGTGGCCTGGGCCGCCCGCGAGGCGATCCTGCACCAGATGCCGGTCACCTTGATGCACGGTGTCGCCCCCGTCGTTGTCGGTTGGCCGGTGGGCCAGCTATACACCGAAATGCCGGAGTGGCAGAAAGACGAAGCACAAACCGTGATCGAGCGGGCGCGCCGGGCGTTGGACGAGAGCCTGGGAGAATCCGGCTCGCCGAATGTCCGCACGGAGGTGGTTTATTCCAACATCGTGCCGGCGCTCATCGACGCCTCCAAGGACGCCTGGATGACCGTCGTCGGCAGTCAGGGTATGGGCGCGCTGGGCCGCGCATTGTTGGGTTCGGTGAGTTCGGCGCTGTTGCACCATGCGCATTGCCCGGTAGCGGTCATTCATTCCGACGACGGTGTGGCTGCCGACACCAGCGCGCCGGTGCTCGTGGGCATCGACGGATCACCGGCCTCGGAAGCCGCGACGGCCTTGGCATTCGACGAAGCCTCTCGTCGCGGCGTAGACCTGGTCGCGTTGCACGCGTGGAGTGACGTCGGCGTTTTCCCCATCCTCGGGATGGACTGGCGCGATCGCGAGAGTCAGGGAGAGGAGGTTCTCGCCGAACGCCTCGCAGGCTGGCAGGAGCAGTACCCTGACGTCCACGTTCAACGGTCGCTGGTCTGTGACAAGCCAGCGCACTGGCTGCTCGAGGGCGCCCAGCACGCGCAATTGGTGGTGGTCGGAAGTCGCGGCCGCGGGGGATTTCCCGGCATGCTCCTGGGTTCGGTCGGCTCTGCCGTGGCCCACTCGGCGAAAATCCCGGTCATCGTCGTGCGTCCCGCCTGATCGCCGGCCGCCGTGCACGAAACAGACGAAACAGAGGTCTTTGGTCCCTGCTGGTCAGGCCGTTCGGAAGACGCCACAGCGGTATGTGTTTTGTAGCTTGGCGTTATGACCTGGGTGATCGGCCGGCAACGTGCTGGTGCGCCGGGCGGGGCCGCCACGGTGGGCCGAATCGGCGTCGACACTCCATTGGTCGCAGCTTTGCCGACACACGTCAGGTAATCGGAGGAGCAACGAAATGTCGATTTTGGAAAAGCGTCTCGGCGTTGTCGTCGGAGCCGACGGCTCACCCGCCTCGAATGCCGCGGTATGTTGGGCGGCCCGCGACGCCGCGATGCGCAACGTTCAGCTGACCATCGTCCATGTGGTGAGCACCGATGTGGCGACCTGGCCGCCGATGCCTTACCCGGATACCTGGGCGGTGTGGCAGGAAGACGAGGGGCGCAAGATTCTGGCCGCTGCCCACAAGATCGCCGATGAGTCGGTCACGGGGGAGCGGAAGCTCACCGTGAAGAGTGAGATCGTGTTTTCCACGCCGGTACCCACCATGGTCGAGATGTCGGCCGAGGCGGAGATGATCGTCGTCGGCAGCTCCGGCCGCGGCGCGTTGGCCCGGGTCTTGCTGGGTTCTGTCAGTTCGAGCCTGGTGAGACGTGCCCGGTGTCCGGTCGCGATCATCCGTGACGAAGATCCATTGATGCCGGATCCGCTGCACGCCCCGGTGTTGCTCGGGATCGACGGGTCACCGGCGTCGGAGGCCGCGGTGGCGGTGGCGTTCGACGAAGCATCCCGTCGCGGGGTTGAGCTGATCGCGCTGCATGCATGGAGCGATCTCGAGGTGGTCGAGCTACCGGGACTGAACTGGTCCACGGTGGAAGCCGAAGCCCAGGTCCTGCTTGCCGAGAGGTTGGCCGGCTGGCAGGAGCGCTATCCCGATGTGACCGTGCGCCGAGTGGTCGTCTGCGACCGCCCGGCACGGCAGCTCGTCGAACGGTCGCAAACCGCTCAGCTCGTGGTGGTCGGAAGTCACGGCCGCGGTGGCGTCACCGGCGTACTCCTGGGGTCGGTGAGCAACGCGGTGGTGCACGCCGTGCGGATGCCCCTGATCGTGGCGCGGTCGTCTTAGCAGGCGCCGGAACGACCGCCGGCATGTAGGCGATGGACCAGCGCAATTTCCCGGTCCAGCCACATGCCTTTGCGGGACTCGGTGGTTGCCTCGGCGGCCGGCTCGCGCACTCCGCGCAGCCTCATGCAGTCGTGTCGTGCGGTAATCACACACATGGCCCCGGACGGGTTGAGCTTGCGCATCATCCCGGCGGTCGCCTGGTGCCCGATGCGCTCCTGAACCTGCAGTCGCGCAGCGTATCCGTGGACCAGCCGGGCAAGCTTGGACAGGCCCACGATGCGCTGCCCGGGGTGGGGGCGGTAGGCGATGGTGGCAGTCCCCGAGAACGGCAGCAGATGGTGCGCGCAGGTGGAGGCGAACGAGATGCCGTGCATGACGATCAGCCCGGGGTCGTCGGGAGCGGGAAAATCGGTGTCGAGATGGCCCTCGGGGACCTCGTTGTATCCCCACAGCATCTCCCGCCATGCGCGGGCGACACGCGCAGGCGTCTCGGCGGTGTGCTCGCCCTCGTCCACGCCTAGGGCGGAAAGAAGCTGCCGTACGGCGCCCTCGACGGCCACGTCGGCGTTGTTATCCCACCACGCCGGCGAATCCGTCGGCTGGTAACCGATGTCTGCGGGGTAGGCCGCAGCCCCGTGCGCCACCTCGTCGTTGGTCATCGCCCAGCCGCTCGAGCAGAACGGCGGCATCTGATGACGGGCCTGGCGCGGCGCCGAGGGGATGGCCGTCATGCCGCCCACCCGATCGCGGGCTCAGCGCTGACTGCGATGCTGGTCATTCTCGATTCCCGTCCGGCGGCTGACCCGTGCCCAACCTTCACGGTGCGCCCTTGCTGCTCACGGTGTGTGGCAGGAGCGGTTCCGACGCGGACACTGCTCCGCCAGTTACCATGCCCTCGCCTTGCGGCGATGTATGTCGGCTGACCGGCCACTGCTCGGATGAATCTCATGTCCCCCGATCGAGGGAAACCTCACCGTTGCCTGGTCTGCCCGCGACGCGGCGATGTGCGGTCAGCAGTAATCGGTCCAACTGTGCCGACGGCGAAATGGGTCGGTCGGCATCGCGGAAATCTCGACAGATTTGCTCGGCCAGCAGCCGCAGCTTGACGTTGGCCTCTTGCGAAAGCAATTTCAGCACGTTGAAAGCCGCCTCCTGCTCGAGGCCGTAGGCCAGCATCAACATGCCCTTGGCCTGCTCGATGGCGGCTCGGTTCTCGGTTATCTCGGACAGTCTTGCCGTGACCAGATCCTCGTCCCGGTCCTCGTCAGGGTGCGTAGCGACCTCCACGTAATATCCGTGCGTTCCGATCAAAACGCCGCGGCCGTCGTAGAGACGGTCACTAACGACGACGACGTGGTGCACGTTTCCAGCGGTGTCAATGATCCGATGACGCGCACCGAATGCCTGCTGGGTGTGCAGGATGTCGTCGATCGTGGCCGCGACCTGAGCGCGGTCGTCGGGGTGCTTGTGCGAAAGCACCAGCTCGGTGGTTGGGGTTACGCTGCCGGGTTCGTAGCCGTGCAGTTGGTGCACTTGCTCGGACCATTCCCAACGCTGGTCGGCGAAGTAGAACCGGAATGAGCCCACCCGTTGCGGTGCGCCGCCCGCTAAAGCTTGTTCGAGGGCGGCTGACTGGCCGTCAATACTCCGCGTCATTGCGAACACCGCCTCCTCGGATTCCGGTCGCTGGACGCGACCAGGCAGCGCGACCCGCGCACCCGAAGTGGACGGACGCATGACGGACCCGCAGGCCACCGATCTGGGGCATCGCGAAAAGCGGCGCTGGATGCCCAACGCCGACGCTGCTTGGACACACCATGTCGGATGGGCTTAAGTGCACCCGGCTTTCCCGGCACGTCGAATTACCCAGTCGCGTCGAGTCATCGGTTGTGGGACATGACGTCTGGTGGTGGTGGAGGTGCGGCGAGTCCGGGCCGACGATGCCGGCGGCGGTCGCCGCGCCATCCACCCCCGATCAGGCTTCGATCACCTCGGGTTGCGCGTCAGCTTCGTCGATGGCCTTGTGGCCATTGCCGCGGGCGACCGAGATCTTGCGCGGCTTGGCCCGTTCGGCCACCGGGATCACCAGTTTCAGGACGCCTTCCTGGTAGCAAGCCTCGATCCGGTCCGTGTCGAGGTTTTCGCCGAGCACCAGCTGGCGGCTGAACACTCCGCGCGGCCGCTCGCTGGCCAGCATTTCCCGATTCGGATCGACGCTGGGCCGTTCTGCGCGCACGGTCACCACGTTGCGCTCGATATCGATGTCCAGGGAGTTGGCGTCGATACCGGGCAGGTCGAACTCGACGACGAATTTTTCGCCATCCCGCCACGCATCCATGGGCATCACCGCTGGCCGGGCGGCCGTGCCCAGCACCTGCTGGGCGAAGCGGTCCAGATCACGGAACGGGTCGGTGCGCATCAGCATGGTGGTCACCTCTCACTCCAATCTGCTGAGTTCAGTGGGGTTGCATATCTATGGCTAAATCCATAGATTTGTTATAACACCATCGACATTACAATGCAAGTGTGATAGAGAGGTTTTCTATGCGAGTGGCAGTCGAGGGAATGAGCTATGGCTGACCGTCCCGCCGAAACCGGCGCGCCGGCGCCTGACCAGGGCGTGTACGGCATCTCGGTGGCAGCCGAGCTCTCCGGTATCGCGGTGCAGTCGCTACGCCTGTATGAACGCTACGGATTGTTGACCCCCGCACGTAGTGACGGTGGAACACGGCGCTACAGCACCGACGACTTGGCCCGGCTGCAGCGGATCAGCGCTCTGGTTGACGCCGGAATCAATCTGGCCGGAATTGCGCGCATCCTCAGTCTCGAAGACGACAACGCGGCACTGGCTGCTGCCAACGACGATTTGCAAGCCACCAACCGCTCCCTGCGCAACGCCGCGAAAGCGACCGAAAGATCGACCCGAGCCACCCGAGTTGCCGCCGGCGGCGAAGCCTGACGGTGGGGCTCGGCCCGGATTGCGTGCCGTCAAAGCGGGTACCCCGAGCGGGGGACGCTCGTTGATGAAGGAATACCGGTGGCAGAAGGTACCGAGGTCGGCGCCGACACAATCGGCCCGAGCGGGTTACGGCCATGACTGCAGCGCCTGCCGCGGGGGCGGGGCGTTACCTCCCCGACGAACGTGAATTTATCTCCTTGGAGGAGGCGGCGAGCAGTTGTCGGGGTTGCGCGCTGTACGCCGACGCCACCCGGACCGTCTTCGGTCACGGCACATGTCACGCGCCGCTCATGTTGGTCGGGGAACAGCCGGGCGATCGCGAGGACCAGGAGGGACTTCCGTTCGTCGGCCCGGCCGGCCGACTGCTGCAGCGGGCTCTCGACGACGCCGGCATCGACCCGGGATCGACCTATCAGACCAATGCCGTCAAGCACTTCAAGTTCCGCAGGCAGGGCAAGCGGCGCATACACCAGAAACCCTCCCGAACCGAAGTCGTGGCCTGCCGCCCCTGGCTGATCGCCGAAATCGAGGCAGTACGGCCCCAATTGATCGTGTGCCTGGGTGCGACGGCCGCACAATCCTTGCTGGGCAGCGCGTTTCGCGTGACCGCACATCGTGGTGAACGGTTGCGCCTCTCCGCGACGTTGCGAGTCGAGGTCAACCCCGAACCACTGGTGACGGCAACGGTTCACCCGTCGGCGGTGCTGCGGGATCGCAGTGACCGCCACGGCGAGGCCTACGCACTGTTTGTCGAGGACCTCAAGAGTGCCCGGGCCGGCATGGACCTGCCTACCGGGCGCTGATCGGGCCGTCAACCGCCGGGGTGCCGACGAAGCTCGGTCACCACCGCGAGTTGCATGCGCCGGACATCATGTTTCGGCGCAACCTACGCGGGTAGTCGACCAGAAGGCGATCGTGGCCGCCGCGCCGACCTACCGCGTGGCGCCGGTAACCGCGGAAACCCGTGAAGACCCGTGAAGAGAGGCGCTGATGAGGCTGCAGACCCGCGAACACCGCGAGGTCATCACCGATGCGGGCAACCCGCCGCAGGTTGGCGATCACAACCGTGGGCGTCGCATCCTGGTGAACTGGGTACTGGCGTTGCTGACGGTGCCCGCGGCAGCACTCGTCATGGTATTCGCCATCGGGGCGGCGATGAGCATGGCTGCATGCAGCGGCGCTCAGTGCCCCGACCTGGGTCCGAACGGTCTGGTGTACGGCGTCCTGCTGTATGGCGCTCCCGTTGTGGCTGCTTCAACGCTCATCGTCTCCTTCTTCACAGCCTCCCGGCGGCGTGGCTTTGTCGTTCCGTTATGCGCGCTGGCCCTGCTGGTCGCCGATATCGCAGTCACGGCCGTCCTGTTCAGCGGTTGAGCCGGTCGATGGCCTTTCAGACAGTGAAATCCTCACGGTGACTACCGACTCCGCGGCTCGGCCGGCGGTCCTGTTCGACGTCGACGGCACCCTGGTGGACTCCAACTACTTGCATATCGACGCCTGGCTTCGTGCGTTCGCAACGGCGGGAATCGACGTCGAGACATGGCGCATCCATCGGTCCATCGGGATGGACGGCTCGACTCTGGTGAAATCACTGTCTGGTAATGCTCCCGAGGACATTCAGAAACACCTGAAAGACTTACACTCTCGGTACTACAAGCAAGCTTCCCACCTGTTGCGGCCACTGCCGGGCGCACGCGCCTTGTTGCAACGCGTGGTGGCTCTCGGCCTCAAGGTGGTACTTGCGACGTCGGCCCCAGAAGATGAATTGGCACTCTTGCGTAGGGTACTCGACAGCGATGATCTCGTTGCCGAGGTCACGTCGGCCGGCGACGTCGACACCGCAAAACCCAGGCCTGACATCATCCATGTGGCGCTTCGCCGAGCGGGTGTCGGCAACACCCGGGCCGTTTTCGTCGGCGACGCGGTGTGGGACGCGCTAGCATGTGCCCGCGCGGAAGTACCGAGTATCGGGCTGCTCAGCGGCGGCGTCTCCGGGAGCGAACTCGAAAGTGCTGGGGCCACAATGGTGTTCGAGAACGCCGCAGACTTGCTGGACCATCTCGAGGAGACCCCGATCGCCCGGCTGGCACGACTTGTCGTGCGCTGACGGTCGACCGTCTTCGCTGGTTCCAGTAAGCGAACGGGCCCGGTCCGAAATCGGACCGGGCCCATTCTCTTTCAAGCTACTGATTGGCTTCTTGACGTTGCTCGGACGCCTCGGCGCTGCCGCGCGCGGCTTCAGCCTCGGCTTCCTTCTTAGCCGCGTCTCGCTGGGCGTCGGCCTTGTCCTGCTGAGCCTGGCCCTCGCGCTTCATGTCGTCGCGGCCGGTGACGGCTCCAAAGACTTCCTTGGCCTTGCCTTTAGCACCCTCGACGACGCCCTCGACGCCCTCTTGGGGGCCACTTTTCTCCGCCATGAATTCCTCCCTATCGGTTACTACTCGCATGGCGACCTCGCGCTCGCTCGATTGCGCTCAGCCAACAGGGTGCGACCTTGAGCGCCGGTAGTGCGCGCTAAGCCAAAATATCCCTGCATTACAAGGGTTTCCGAATGGTCGCGGCCTCAAACATGTGGCTTGCGCCACTGGCGCACCACGCTCGCTGAGCTGCGAAAGTCGGGCGTTGCTGCCGGCCGTCAACCAACTGCGCGCTACGACAGGCCCTTCGGCCACGCCGAAGAGCGGCAGGACCGTCAAGTCTCCTACACGGCCACCCGACCTGGCGGTGCGCCAGCTAACTCAGCTCTACACCCCGTCAAGCCCCGCCGCGCCCGGTCGCCGTGTCAGGCCAAGCGAACTCATCAGCCGCCATGACGCAATCCGGCCGGGACAGGCGCCGGTAGCCGCGCCGGCCAGCGACCGGCGTGCTATCGCCTGCTGGTTTCCCGGTGCGGCAAGAACTCCTGTGCCTTGATCTTGATGCCTTCCTTGATGATGCCGAATGCATTTTCGTCGCCGTGCAGCACTGCGCTGGCCGCGCTCTTCATCTGGTCGAACGTGGCGTGCGGCGGAACCGGCGGGATATCCGGGTCGCAGTGCACATCCAGCACCGTCGGCCGATCGGCCAGCAGCACCTGATCCCAGGCCGGCGCAATTTGATCGGGGTCGGTCAGCGTCGCCGAACCCAAGCCCAGGCTGGCGGCAAACCCGGCATAGTCGACATCGGGAAGAGTTTGCGACTCAGCGAATTTCGGAGCCCCGGCCATGGCGCGCATTTCCCAGGTCACCTGGTTCAAGTCGTTGTTGTGCAGCACCGCCACGACCAGCCGCGGGTCCGCCCACTGCTTCCAATAGTGCGCGATCGTGATCAACTCGGCCATACCGTTCATCTGCATCGCGCCGTCACCGGCGAAGACAATCACCGGACGGTCCGGATGGGCGAACTTCCCGCCGATACCGTAGGGGACTCCGGGGCCCATAGTGGCGAGATTGCCTGACAGCGAGCCGCGGATGCCGTCGCGGAATTTCAGTTGGCGGGCATACCAATTCGCCGACGATCCCGAATCGGCAGTGATAATCGCATTGTCGGGCAGTTTGGGTGACAGGTCCGCGAACAGCCGCATGGGGTTGATCGGCTTGGCCGCCACCTCGGCCTCCATGGCCATGGTCTCCCACCAGCGTGCCACGTTTTTTTCGATCGTCTCGCGCCAGGATCGGTCGGATTTGCGTTGCAGCAGTGGCAATAACGCGCGCACTGTGGCGGCGGCACCGCCGACCAGGTTCACCTCGTTCGGGTATCGCATCCCGATCACCGTGGGGTCGATATCGATTTGCACGGCGCGAGGCCCACCGAACGGCGGCAGGAACTGCGTGTAGGGGAAGCTCGACCCGATGGTCAGCAAGGTGTCGCAGTCGCGCATCATCTCGTAGCTTGGCCGCGTACCCAACAAGCCGATGGCGCCGGTCACGAAGGGCAATTCGTCGGATAGCACATCTTTGCCCAGCAGCGCCTTGGCGACTCCGGCACCGAGAACGTCGGCGAGCTCGACGATCTCCCGGGCGGCGCTGCGTGCCCCGCATCCGATCAGCATCGCGACCCGTTCACCGGCGTTGAGCACGTCGGCGGCCCGTTGCAGGCCGTCGCGTGCCGGCTCCACTCCTGGCCGTTGAAACCCGAGGCTGGACGGAACCATCTTGAATTCGTGGGCGGGCGGGGAGTACTTGAGCTCTTGCACGTCGGACGGGATGATCAGCGCAGTCGGCGCTCGCCTGGTCAACGCGGTGCGGATGGCCCGGTCCAAGACGTTGGGCAGCTGTTCGGGCACTGTGACCATCTGGACGTAGTCGCTGGCAACGTCCTTATACAGGCTCAACAGGTCAACTTCCTGCTGGTAGGAGCCCCCCATTGCGCTGCGGTTGGTTTGTCCGACGATCGCCACCACCGGCACCCGGTCGAGTTTGGCGTCGTAGAGACCGTTGAGCAGATGGATCGCGCCCGGGCCCGAGGTCGCCGCGCAGACCCCAAGCCGGTTGCTGAACTTCGCGTAGCCGACGGCCTCGAAGGCGGCCATTTCCTCGTGTCGCGCCTGGACGAACATCGGTTTGTTGTTTGCCCGGCCCCACGCTGCAAGGAGCCCGTTGATTCCGTCGCCGGGATAAGCGAACACATGTTCCACGCCCCAGTCGCGGAGTCGCTCCAGCAGATAGTCACTCACCTCGGTCGCCGCCATTGCACACCTCTCTCCGTTGCCCTCCGTTGCCCTCCATTGCCAGCCTTACCGGACAGGGGTTACCCATTCATCGATCTGATTAGACGCCCTAATGGGCAGGTGACGTCCGCGGGCCCAGGCGAGTGGCAGGAGCGCCCGCGCTACCTGAAATGCCGTCGGTCGACCGGGTCCGCTCTCACGAGCCCCCGGGACCGCGCACATGGGCGACGATCGTCTGAGAACCGGGCCGCGCGGGTTCCCCGGCAGCGGCAAGCGATCTGTGGTGAGGTCGCTGGTTTGTTTGATCCGGAGCGGGCCGGGCGGTTTGCCCCCCTTACTCTGACGATATCCTCATAATCGAGTCATACTGCCATAGTGATGACTTCAAGTGACGGCCGCGCCGAGCCGCCGAACCATCTCGAGCGACGCAAACAGCGCACCAGGACAGCGCTGGTCAAGGCCGCGCAGCGGTTAATCGCCGAGGGAAAGTTCAACGCGCCGGTGCTCGAGATCACCCAGGCTGCCGACGTCGGCATGGGCTCGTTCTACAACCACTTTGACAGCAAGGAGCAGCTGTTCGCGGCCGCGGTAGCCGACGTGCTTGACACCCACGGGGCGTTGCTGGACCGGCTCACCGCATCGATCGACGACCCAGCCGAAACGTTTGCCGTCAGTTTCCGGCTGACCGGCAGGCTGTTTCGTCGGCGAGAACTGGAGACTGACATTCTGTTGGCCACCGGAACCAACCTGCTGTCATCCGATCACGGGCTGGCCCCTCGTGCCCTGCGTGACATCAAGGCCGCCGCCGACGCCGGACGGTTTCGGGTGGGGGACCCCGAACTGGCGTTGGCGACGGCCGGGGGCGCGTTGCTGGGGCTGGGCGCCTTGTTGCGCGCGGATCCGCATCGTGACGATGCGTTGGCTGCCGACATAGTCACCGAGAGGTTGCTGCGTCTGTTCGGACTCGATGCCCACGAGGCGCGCACTATCTGCCAACGCCCGCTTCCTGACCTCGATGGCCGGGGCCAATCGGGTTCGGTTGCCTGACGTTGTGGTGCCGGTTTCGGTGCCGGCATGGGCGGGTAACCGGTGCCGCCGCCGTGTCAGCGATGACCAACCGCCTTGTCTTGCAGGCGGATTCGCGTGTCGGTGGACCACAAAGTGGTGCATCCGGGGCACTGGAGGTGCAGTTCGGTCGCACGGTTGCTCAGCAGATACTGCCAGTGGGTTCCGCAGTTGCGGCTGCTGCGGCATTCCGAACATGCGTTGCGGCCCCAGCTGCAATTCGGGCAGGGTAGCCAGGCGCGCCGGCAAGCGTCGGCGTGTGGATCGATGGGCAACATGAGCGCGGTCAGCCTTTCTCTGTCTAACGATTAGTTAGGGTAGGCTACCCATATCCATATCCGTCAAGGGAGAGTTCCGGTGTGGTTTCCGGCAGCTACTTCCGGACCGAACTTGCGAGCGGGTCTACCGCGACCGGCGGAGACTCGCGAAGCTCGTGCTGGACCGGGCCAACGGGTTGGGTTCAGCGTCTTTTGGCGACCGTTTTGCGTGCGACTATGACCGGCACATGGCTCAACAGCACCACGGCGGCGCTGACCGAACCGAACAACATCCCCGCGAATCCGCCGCTTCCGCGACTGCCGACCACCACGAGTTGGGCCGACTTCGACGTGCCGACAAGTTCGGGCGCCGCATCGTTGCGTGCGATCATTCGGCGAACAACGACATCGGGGTACTGTTCGCCCCAACCGGCCAGGCGTTCGGCGACGATCTTGTCCTCGTGTGTCCTCAGTTCCGGCCAGCCGGGCCCCGGCAAACTGACGATGGGATCCAACACGCCCGGAGCTTTCCACGCGTGCACGGCCACCAGGTCCACCCTGCGACGCGAGGCGGCGTCGAATGCGATGGCGATCGCCACTTCCGACTCCGGTGACCCGTCGATGCCCACCAGCACCGGGGCTCGCTCGGAATCGGCGGCCATTGGGACGTCATCATGGATGACCGCCACCGGGCACCGCGCGTCATGGATGAGCCCCGAACTCACCGAACCCAAGTGCCGGCCCCGCAACGAGCCAGCGCCGCGGCAACCGGTCACCACCAAATGGGCGTCTTCGGACAGCTTGGTTAGCGTTGAAACGGTTGTCCCGCTGAGCATTTCGCGGTAGATCGGGGTTAGACCGCGTTCGCAGCTTTCCTCGGCGATCTTTAGCGCCTCGTCGAGCAGTTCCTGTCCGGCGTCCATTCGGCTGCGGGTCCGCCCCGCGGCTACCGACGAGGCCAGCCGCGTTCCCGTCCCGGCCGGGAGAACATGCGCCAGGGTCAGCGGAACATTGCGCAACTTGGCGTCGCGGGCGGCCCATCGGACCGCCGCGTGGGAGCCCGGCGAGCCGTCGACGCCGACAACGATTCCCCGATGGCTGTCGATCTTGGACATGGGTTTCCTCATTCCTTTGCGCTTGGACGTTATTGGTTCAGCGGCATTGCGGAACGAGGCATTGGTCCCTTGTCGAAGGGCCTTCAGACCTCTAACGGTGAACGCGCCGTCGAGATTGGCGCCGAGCTCAATTGGGCCCTGCGGCGGAATCGACCGACCGCCGGGTGGCCTTTGCGGGCCGGTACGCCACGAGTGCCAGCCCGAGCGCGAAAACCAGCGCGGTCATCCACGGGTATCTCCCGTCCGGAGCAAATCCCGCCGCGGCGACCACCCACAGGAAGGCAGCTGCCAGCATGGCACCCACCAGCATGATCGGTTCGGCCCAACGCTGCGGCAGCGGTATCCGGATGGTCGGCAGCGGTGCCGCGAAGAATCGCCGGAGCCACCACAACAACGCCATCTCCACTGCCGTCACCAGGCTCAAGACCACCTCCCATTCCAGCCGGGCCAGCCACCACGCCGCCGTTCCCTGGGCCGGTTGCGGCAGCAACCCGGCCGGGTAGGCGACGACCGCGACGATCACCACCGGCACCATGTGCCACAGGTAGAGCGCCATCACATTGCTGTTGGCGGCCGACAACAGCCGCTGCAATCGGCGGGAACGAAGCACGCGGTTGAGCGCGGGTGCGATGGCCACCGCGATGCCGGCCTGTGTGCAGGCGAACGCCAGCATCGCCACCGAAGGCGGCATGCTGTTCTGTACCGCTTGGCCGGGAACCCCGATCATGCTGACCGGATAGGGGCCGATCCAGATGAGCAGGGCCAGCGCGACTGCCGATCCGGCGGCAAGCACCACCGGTCGACGGCCGCTTAACAGCCCCGCCTGCCAACAGATCCCCAGCTGGTAGAGCAGGCCCCAGCACAACAGATAGTTCAGGCCGGCGAGAGAGGGCATATGACCGGACAACGCAGCGGCGTCCACCGCTACCAGCGCGACTGCCAGTACCGCCGGCACCATGAGCCCCCACCGTCGGTGTGCGGCCATCGCAACAGGCGTCAGCGATACCACCACCAAATACACCGCGAGGAACCACAGGTGCATCGCCACCGCCCAACCCGCATACTCCAGCACCGAGTCGGGCAGGCCGGAGACCTGCAACGCCACCACGACTGCCGACATCAGCCCCACGTACACCGCCGTGGGTCCTAGTACTCGCGCCGCCCGATGCCGAATCCAGTCCTGCCGCGACACACCGCCGTCGCCGTAACGATGTGTCCATGACACTGCGCCGGCATAGCCGGCCACCAGGAAGAAAACCGGCACCGCCTGAAAAGGCCACGTCAGCCACTGCGTCCAGGGCTGGTCGACAAGCGGATTCTGCCGGCCGAACTGTCCGTTGTGATATGTCACCGACCCGGCCAGCCAGTGGCCCAGGACGATCAGGACCACGCCCGACACCCGGTAAAAGTCGACGGCCAGATCGCGGACCGGTCGACCGGTGCCTGCGTGGTCCATCAGATCGGGGGAAGCTCAGCGACCTGCACGAGCGCGAGGGTACTCGTCGGCACCCACATAATTGGCGCGGACACTGCTCCGGTGGAACGCTTCGGGGGCCGATACGCGGACATCTGCGGCCGCCAATGGGATCCGACTCAAAGCTTGCGCACCAAAGCGGCGGCGCGGACGTCGTCACCCACCACGAAGTGCATGCGGATGCGGCCGTCGCGCTGGTGGGAACGAATGGTGACGGCTTCGCCGTACTTGATCGGGCTGCGGTACTCGAGCACGACGCGATGTGGAGCGGCGGTCAGCTCTGCGCCGGCCGGCAGTTGGCCGAGTACCTCGACTATGCCGTGCCAGTAGATCGTGTTGTTGACGTGTTCGAAGGGATCAATATCGGTGCGGCGCAGTGGAAATGGCGTCTCGGTGCCGTCGGCCACCGGCTCGGTGAGCCAGGGGCGCCACTTGAGCCGGTGGTTGTCGGTGGTACTGCCGAAGCGGGCGATGCATTCATCGGTGAGCCGCGACGGCGTCAGGGTGTCCTTGTTCACACAGATCCAGAAACCTTCGGTTTCGATCCGTCCGCCGGCAGCGCCGTCAAGCTGGACGCGCATGTTGCACCATCGGGTGGAAAGCGCTGCGCACCAACGGCGGAAGGTGATGTCGCTGGGTAGCTCGATCGGCTCGATGACGTCGATCACGGTGCGCAGCACGATCCAGTGGGGATGGACTTCAGCCAGCTCGGCATCGGCCAAGTGTTCGGCGCCGACTTCTTGGATATAGCGGGCTACTCCATCCAGGCGCAGCCTCTGGTGCTCGTCGATGTCGGTGGTGGCCAGTCGCCAGCTTGTCCGGTAGACGTATCCCGCGGCGGGCACGTCGGCCAGTGGTGCGTCGACGTCAGTGTGCTGCGGCACGCCCACTCCTCAACGTTGCAGTGGTATCGCCGCCGTGGTCGCTCAGCAACTTTTCCAGTCGCTCGCTGGCGGCATTCAACCTCGACTGGAACATCGACACCACCCGCTCACGTACCCGCGGCTTGTGTGACAACGGCGGCAGCAGCTCGGCGAGAAGATTCAACCGTGCCGAGCCGAGCCAGTCGGTCAGCTCGGAGTCGGCGAGCCACCGCTGAAAATTGCGCAGATCGGAATGCGTCAGCCGTAACCAGTCCAGGTCGGAGTCCGGATGTGGAATCGGCACGCAGAGTTCGTTTTTCACCGCATCGTCGGGGTAGGCAAGTTCGACGTGCGCGGTGAACGCCGCGCTGAACACCTGTTGACAGCCCCGCACCGCCTGCAGGGTGAGGTGGTCGCCGTCGAAAACCGGTGTGGCCGGCCGCTGCGGTGCTCCGTCCGCGGTGCAGTCGATGTAGAGGGCGGACGGCGACGAGGCGATCGATCCGCCGTCGAGCACGATGGCGGTCGGCTCGATGCGTTGAACATGGCCCATTCGGACGACGTTGTCGATACGGCGCAACTGGTCGTATTCGGGTTGTGACACGGTCGCGCACCGATACATGGTGGGTTGCACCGCGGGGTTGAGCCGGAGCAAGGTTCCGGCTGCCTCGAGCCGGTGGAACAGGTCCTGGACCGATGTCGCGTTGCCGATGGCATCGAGCGTGGCGCCGTAGCTGTCCCGGAACTTCTTGATGAACGTCGGTCCCGGCTGCAGCGTTGCCCGGTCGATCAGCCAGGCGTCGCGCGGCATGATCCAGGTCAGCCTCTCGGGGATGACGCCGTTTCGCAGTAACCACAAACAGACGTCCATGCCCGTCTTGCCGGCGCCGACGACTACGTATCGGTCGCGTGCCCTGAATTTCGGCAGGTCGTTGGGTGCAATGCAGTCGATGCCCGGCGCCACCGGGTACGGCGCCGGCCGCATCGACGGCACGACGGCTTGCAGGTAGGTGGCATCGACGATGCGCCGCCTGACCGTGACCCGGTATTCCGCGCCGCCCAGCGTCCGGAATCGGCCGTCGCCGAGGTAGTCGCTCATCGGGAAGTACTCAACGCGCCCGCTGGGCAGGAATTGCTGTTGCATCACGGCGTCGAAGTAGGCGCAGATTTCGCCGACGGAGGCGAGTTCGTTCAGTCCTTGGTTCCAGCCGACAGCGTCAATAGTGTTGTTGCCCAGAGCTCGTGAGTTGACGCCGTAATACGCCGAGGGTTGGTGCAGCCGCACGAATGGGTAGGCCGTGGTCCAATGCCCACCCGGTTGATGTGCCCGGTCGACGATGACCACGCGTGCCTCGGATTCGGCAAGAAGCGTATCGGTGAACGCGATTCCCATTGCTCCGGCGCCCACTACCAGGTAGTCGGTCTCGATGGCTGCCGTCGGCTCTCGCGTTGGCTGGTTCATAGCCCTCCTTCGACCATTGGGATATGGACGACCAGTCGCCGGCGGGAAGCGAGCCGGTCGTCGCTGTGGCGGAGCGGTCTCTGTTGCTGCAACGGAGCCGAATGGAGTCTAAGCCCGGCATCGGGACTGACCGGCGATTAGCCGCGGCCGGCGCGAGTTACCGGTTGCATCCTATCGACGTCGAGTTCGACCTGGAGTGGCCTTGTATCCGGGGTAGCGCGGGTATCCGCGAAGCATGCCGCGGTGTATGACGGTCGGGGATGCGCTACCGAGGAGGTGTCAAGAACGTGGACGTCTGCGCGTCCACTCGGGATCATCTACGGCGCCCTTTGATGCGGACGCCGGGAGGCGGGTATGACCGACGCCGTCCGGGACGACGCCGAGTTCACCGCGGCGCCGACCGAGCCAGCGGCATTCGAGCTTGGCGCCCCGGTTATCACTGCGGTCAACTGCCATGCCATCGGGATCGGTTTGACCATTGCCTTGCAGACAGACACCCCGATCAGGGCCGAACACGCCAAATACGCTGTGGCGCAGGTCCGTCGGGGCGTCATGCCGGACTGCATGGCGCATTGGACGCTGCCGGTGCCTCGTGACACAAGCCAGTCAACGTCGCACCCATGTCGGACGTGATGACCAAGCCGCTGCTCTGGGACGGCCTCGTCAACGGCTACCCCCACGCCCGGAGTTGGAGACCCAACTGTATCGCCGGCTGCTGGGCAGTGCCGACGCCCGCGAAGGGGTCGATGCCTTCCGGAGCGTCGTTGCCCCACACTGGACATGGTCGGTTTCGGGGTCTGTTTCGGGGGAGTGGAAACCATTGCCTGAGGTCAGCGGAAGGAACGAGCCTTGACACCTGGGGGCCCCAGCTGGGCGAGCCGGACCATGCCCGCAATGCTCCGCATCACCGGTAGGACGCGCCAGTACACCACCGCCGCAGATGCTCGCAAGCACATCACGGCCCGCGCGTTGCGTCCGTCGCCGTACGGACCGCCGGTGCGGCTGCGCTCCGAGGTGACCGTGGAGGTCGGCCGTCGATCCGGCTGGCCGATCTATGCCGTGGCACCCAAGAACGGCGCGCATACGCACACCGTGGTCTACCTCCATGGCGGTGCCTGGGTCAACGAAATCAACTCACAGCACTGGCGATTGGTGACTCACGTCGCTGCCGGGGCGCGCGTGAAGGTGGTCGTCCCGATCTATCCGTTGCTCCCTTTTGGCACGGCAGCCGATGTGGTGCCCGAGGTCGCTCAACTCGTGGTCGAGAACATGTCGACCGGCCACGGCGTGTGCCTGGCCGGCGACTCCGCGGGCGGTCAAATCGCCTTGTCGGCGGCCCTGTTACTGCGCGACGACCATGACGTGGTTCTGCCGCGCACCGTTTTGATCTCGCCGGCCTTGGACGTGTCGTTGAGCAACCCGATGATCAATTCGGTCGAGCTGACCGATCCGTGGCTGGCGCGCGAAGCACTGTCGGTGTTCGGGGGGTGCTGGCGTGGCGACCTCAGCCCGGACGATCCGCGCGTCAGTCCGCTTGCGGCTGATCTGACCGGTCTTGGCCCACTGACTGTTTTTAGCGGGACTCGCGACATTCTCAACCCTGACGCACGGGCGCTGGTCCAGAAGGCCACCGCGGCCGGCGTCGATATCGACTACCATGAGCGCTTCGGTTTGCTGCATGTCTACCCGCTGATGCCGATTCCGGAAGGCCGTGCCGCACGGGCAGTTATCGTCGATCGCCTGCGCGCGCAGTAGCGATCGCCCCAGTGCGGCCACCATCGGATACTCGAAGCGGCCCGGTGTATGTCGCCTCGGGCAATCAACCGTCACCAACGTTGCCTGGCTCAGCGACTCAGGACCATGTTGAGTAGTTGGGTGAGCCAGGCGCGAGCGGCGGCCTGATCGCTGTCGAGCAGTAGCTGGATGCTGACGCCGTCGTATACCGCGACGATTGCCCGGGCCGTGTCGGCGACCGTGTTGAGGGACTGGTTGAATTCGATGCCGCTGGCAATCAGCCGCTCTTCGATCACGTTGCGCAATTGCGCGCGGTGAACTTCCCAGCGGTGGGCGAGGTCAGGGTGGCGAGCGGCGTGGAGCAGGAAGTCAATCTTGATGAGCAGCCAGTCGCGTTCGAAAAGCAGGGTGTCCACGATGCGTTCGACGACGTTGGGCAGGTCGGTGACAGGTTCGCTGCCTTCCATGGCGGCGCGGACTTGTTCGGCGGTGCGGGCCGCCCATTGGTCGTAGAGCAGAAAGAATAGTTCCTCGAGGCTGTCGAACTGGGAATAGAACGCGCCTCGGGTGTAGCCGGCGGCCTCGCAGACGTCCTCGATGGTCACGTGCCCGTATCCCTTGTCGGCGAACACCCGGAATGCCGCCTCGATGAGACGGCCGCGGGTTTCGGCGCGGCGCTTGGTGACCCGTACCGGCTTGTCGCTGGTGGTCGTTGACGGCATTTGCCCTCGCCTCCGATGTGCTGATGTAACCGGTACATTGCCACATCGGATACGTGACGGGCCACTTCGCCGCGGTGGACGTCGATGTCCGCTCTGAAAGTCGCTCTGAAATACGAAGCCGCACAAGGACAACACCACATCAGCGACCACGTCGACCATGGGTGTGGACCGAAACAGGGCCCACGCCAACCCGTTACGATGGCCTGGCGGATCTCCGCGGTTGCGGCATGGCATGCCGCGCACGGCGACGCTGCTAACGGCCCGTCGGCGCATACAGGTCCGGGTGGGCAGCCATCAACAGAATCGGATCTAAGCGCTGATGTGGAGCGGGCCGATGCCGATGAGGTGGTCGCCGGTTAGGCCGATGCCGATGTTGTGGTTGCCGGTGTTGAATAGGCCTTGGTTGTAGGTGCCGTGGTTGGCGATGCCGAGGGTTTGCAGCAGGCTCAGTGGTAGGCCGCTGTTGGCGGTGCCGGTGTTGGCGATGCCGAGGTTGAGCGTGCCGTGGTTCCAGGCGCCGACGTTTTGGGTGCCGTAATTGCCGGCGCCGAGGTTGTCGGTGCCGTTGTTGAATAGGCCGACGCCGCCGAAGGTGGTGATGGGGTCGGTGGGGGTGAAGTGGGGGCTGAGGTTGGCGATGCCGACGTTGAGGGTGCCGTCGTTGAAAAAGCCGATGTTGCCTTGGCCGGTGTTGCCGTAGCCGAAGTTGGGCAGGCTCTGTAGCGCTTGCGCGGGCGAGATCAACTGTGCAACAGCCGCCGCCGCTCCCGCGTGATAGTCGACCATCGCGGTCACGTCCTGAGCCCACATCTCCTCGTAGATGTTCTCGGTGGCCGCGATTGCCGGCGCGTTCTGACCGAACAGATTCGACAGCACCAAGGACACGAAGTCAGAACGATTGGCCGCTACCGCCGCTGGATGGACCGTGGCTGCTAGCGCCGACTCAAATGCGCCCACGACCGCTTGGGCCTGCGCAGAGGCCCCAACGGCCTGGGCCGCCGCGGTTCTCAACCAGCCTGCATACGGCGCGGCAGCGGCCAGCATCGCCGTAGATGCCGGGCCCTGCCACGCCTGGGCGGCGAGGCCTGAGGTCATCGAGGAAAATGACTCCGACGCCGAATCGAGCTCTGATGCCAACGCATTCCAAGCTGCTGCGGCGTCCAACATTGGCGCCGAGCCGGCGCCCGAGAACATCCGCGCCGAATTGATCTCTGGCGGCAACACCAAGAAGTTCATAAACCAGCTACCTCCCTAGCCCGATTTCAGTCCGTCGTTTGCGGCCTTCGCAGCCACGATACATTGACATATCGGATCTGGAAGCATATTCGATACAACACCAAATATGATGCGCGGGCATATACGATGTGCTACCGTAGCCAGCTTTCGTGTGCCCTACCGATCAGCAGACCCCGCGACCGGCGCCGTCGAGAGGCGGTCGGAGTCGTTGGGCCTTGTACCAGAGCAAACGGTGCAGGGACGAATCAGCTCCAGCATGCGACCCGGGGATTCGGACATGCCGACGTGCGTCTCTGCGTCCACGCAGCGCACGGCTGCCGGCAGCACCGCCCACGCTCGTCCAAGGCACGCCCGTGTCAACGTCACCTGACCCGCTGACTGGCCGCTGCGGTGTGTCATCAGCATCGACGGATGCCATGCCGATCCCGGTCGATTTTTGTACAAGGTGGGCTGCCGCGTGGAATGCTCGGGATCTCGATGCGGTCCTCGCCTTCTTCCACGAAGACGTCACTTTCACCTCCCCATTCGCCATGGAATGGCTGCCCGAAAGCGGCGGTGTCATTCGCGGTAAGCACCTGCTGCGCAAGTATTGGTCCATAGGCCTTGATCGTCTGCCCGACCTGCATTTCGATGTGGAGGCCGTTGCGTTTCGTCAAGTGGTTTGGCCCCACTGATCTGCATGAATTTTGGCCCCGGGCGTTTGGTGTTGGGGCTTGATAGTTGGTGTGCTGGTTCGGCGGCAGCGAGGTGCGCTGCGTGTTGGTGTGCGGTGTCGAGTTCGGCGGCGGTGTGCTGGGCGTATCTGATGGCGTTTTGCAGGTT
>NZ_UPHQ01000137.1 GCF_900566055.1 Mycobacterium innocens | reverse complement strand
ACTCGAACAAGCCCACAAACGCCGCCTTGCCTGGCACCGCCAGCAAAGGCACACTGAACCCATCCAGGACCCCGACGATGTTGTCTGATCAAACGCGAATCTCTATCGCAAAGTCAGAAACACCTCACTGTAACGTGCGTCGACGTAGGACGCAGGATTCGAGATCATATGATAGCGGCTACGTTTCGACCGCTGACCACCACCAACTTGCTTGGTGGTGGCTTCCACCGATTCACCTTCGACGCCGTTCGCACCGGTGGGCTCGAGGACTACGTTGCTTAAGCGTTCACGTCCCGGTCCACGACGGTGGCCGGCCCTCGGTGAAGGCCCGGGGGCCCTCCCTGGCGTCGCTGCTGCGCTTGCGTCGTTCTTCACACGGATAGATTTCGTCGAAGGCGTCCGGCAGTGGCAGATCCAGCGAGCGCCACAAGGCCTGCTTCGTCGCGCGTACGGCCAGCGGTGCGCCCCGCAGCAGGTCGTCGACCCAGGCCTGCGTCGCGACGTCGAGGCGCTCGGGCGCGACCACCTCGTTGACCAAGCCGTAGCGCAGCGCGTCGTGCGCGGTCATGCGGCGACCAGTGAGCAGGTAGCCGGCCGCCACCCGCGCTGGCAACTGACGGCCCAGCCGGAACACGCCTCCGGCGCCGGCTACCAGCCCCAAGCGGATCTCGGGCAATCCGAACTCCGCGTCGCTGGAGGCGACGATCAGGTCGCAGGCGAGCGCAAGTTCGAAGCCTCCACCCAACGCGTATCCGCGCACCTTGGCGACCAGGGGTTTGGTGATATCGAAACGGTCGGTGAGCCGCGGTGCGCCCGGCTTACCCCTACTCCCGAACGACGACAACCCTGCCCCTGGACGCGCGTCGCGATCGGCGAGTTCTTTCAGGTCCTGTCCGACGCTGAAGGCGCGATCGCCCGAACCGGTCAGGACGCCGACCCAGATCTGCGGATCGTTCTCGAAGTCCTCCCAGACCCGGCTGAGCTCCTCATGCATGCGCACGTTCATCGCGTTGAGGACCTCGGGGCGCCGCATGGTGATCGTGGCTACCCGATCACGCTTCTCATATCCGACAAACTCGAACTGATCCAACGCAGCGGGCATGCCACCAGATTAGGCCGGGCCGTGCTGGCCCGACCGTTATCGCCGCTCGGCAGGGAAATCTGATGCAGGCGCGTCTCTGCGCGGTCGGTACCAGCGTCCCACCGTTCCGGTACACCCAAGACGAACTCGTCGAACATTTCGACATCGCGGACGACAAGATCCGCTCGTTGTTCAAGAACAGCTCGATCGCGTCCCGGCACCTGGTCCTGCCTCCGCACGATGCAAACGGCCGACCCCGGCCCGAAAGCCAGGGGGAACTGCTTGACAAACACCGCGAGTGGGGCATCAAGATGGCCGCCGAGGCTCTGGGTAAGTGCCTGGCAAACATCGGCCGCACCCCTGCCGACGTCGACTACCTGTGCTGTGTGACCAGCACGGGTTTCATGACGCCCGGGTTGTCTGCGCGGCTCATGAGACATCGGGATATGCGGCCAGATTGTGCACGGCTTGACGTGGTCGGCATGGGCTGTAACGGCGGACTCAACGGGTTGGCGCCGGTGTCCGCCTGGGCCGAGACGCACCCCGACAAACTTGCTGTGATGATTTGCGTCGAGACCTGCTCGGCCGCCTACGTCTTCGATGGCACCATGCGGACCGCTGTCGTCAATTCCTTGTTCGGCGACGGCGCCGCCGCGCTGGCGGTCAGCACCGATCCGAAACTGGCCGCCACGCCGCACCCATTGGTGCTCAAGACCAGCAGCCACATCATCCTGGAGGCGCTGGAGGCGATGCGCTTCGACTGGGACGACAACCACGGGCTGTTCAGTTTCTACCTCGACCCGCAGATCCCGTACGTGATCGGCGCCAACGCCGAGTTCGCACTGAGCCGCCTGTTGTCTGGCACGGGGCTGGACATCAGCGACATCGACCATTGGGTGGTGCATTCCGGAGGTAAGAAGGTCCTCGACGCGCTACGGGTGAACCTGGGGTTGAGCCGCCACGCCGTCCGCCACGCCACCAGCGTGCTTCGCGACTACGGCAACCTGGCCAGCGGGTCGTTCCTGTTCAGCCTCGAGCGGCTGAACCGAGAGAACGTCGTCCAGCCAGGGGACTGCGGAGTGATCACGACGATGGGCCCCGGCTCGACCATCGAGATGGCCCTGATCCAGTGGACATGAGAGGACTCAATGATCGAGCCGCCTGCGGAGCGCGCCGATTACTTCACTCTGCCGGCGGGCGACCTTGCCAGCCGCACGCGGGCGTTGAGCGACTTCATCCGGTCCCTGGGCAGCGGTTTGGCCGTCATCGATCTGCGCGAGGCCGGGGCGGAGCACCTGTCGCCGGGCGACGGCATCGGCGATGTCAACGGCTGGGAGCGCGCGCTGCACCTGATCGAGCGTTCGTCGGCGGCCACGGTGGCCCTGTTCGGGCGCCAGGTCGGCGGATCCGCGCTGGAGGTCGGGCTAGCCTGTGATTTCCGCATCGCCGACCCAGGCGCCCAGGTGATCTGGCGCAACGACGGCGCGGTCTGGCCGAGCACCGCGCTGTTCCGCCTGGTCCAACTGATCGGCCCCGCCCAGACCATTCGGCTGACACTGCTCGGCGAACCGGTGCACGCTAGTGCGGCGCTCGTCAGCGGCCTGGTGGACGTCATCACCGACAACCCCGAGGCCGAGGTGGAGAGCCTGCGGACGGCGGTGGCCAGACTCGATGACCTCCGGGTCGTCCGCCAGCTGATCGCCGAGGCCGTGCACACCAGCTACGACGAAGCCGTGGGGGCCCACCTCGCGGCGTGTGAGCGCTATCTGCGGCGGCGCGGGGTTGACTAGATGACCGACCGTACTCCCGCCGCGGGCAGGGCCTCGCCGGACGTCGCGGCCCGACGCAGCCGGCCCAGTCCGTGGGACCGGCCCTCGACAGAGGCGGAGCTACGGGTCGCCGCGGCCTGGTTTGACGAGCACATTGACAACGTCTACCGGACGCTGACGGCGGCCTCCGGCGGTAACCGCAGGCCAGGCAGGCTGGGCGACCTGGTACGCGCCGCCGGTGACCAGCTGCCCGACCTGCTGCCTGACCGGGACACCAGGCGCCACGATGACGCGCTGGCCCCGAGCGAACGGCTGCGGGTGGAGCGCGACCAAGGCCGATTCCTGCGAGCTCTGCTGCGCAACCCGGCCACTGCTATCCCGGCACTCGTTGAAATGCGCACGCCACTGCCCGAGTCGGCGGCCCACGCCGCTCAGTTCCGGAACTGCGGTGAGCTCGTCCTGGAAACCGTCACGCTACGACGCGCGGTCGGCTTTGCCGAGGTGGCCGAGTTGACCCTGGCCAACACCAGGACGCTGAACGCGGAGACGAACCAGTTCGTGCACGATCTGGAGGTAGCCGTCGACGTGGTGACGATGGACCCGACCACCTCGGTTGGAGTGATCCGGGGCGCTGCGATGGAGCACCCGTCGTACGCCGGCAAGCGGGTATTCTGCGCCGGGATCAACCTCAAACACCTTGCTGCTGGCAAGATCTCGTACCTGGATTTTTTGATCGGTCGCGAGGCGGGCCTGTTATCGAAGCTGGCGCGTGGGGTGCATGACCCCGAGACCGGCCGCGACGTCGGCCGGCTATGGATCGCCGTCATCGATTCCTTCGCCATCGGCGGCGGCATGCAGCTCACCCTGGTGGTCGACCATGTGATCGCCGTCGACGACGCCTGGATGAGCTTGCCCGCCGCGGCCGAGGGCATCGTTCCCGGTGTGGCCAACCTTCGCTTGCCAGGCCGTGTCGGTGTGCGCCTCGCCCGTGAGTTGATCCTGCGTGGGCGTCGTCTGAGCAGCGCCGAGGCGCTGCAGGCCGGCCTGGTCGACGCCGTGATCTGCGCACGAGATGTCGATGCGACCGTGGAGTCGGTGGCTGCGGCGCTGTCGGAGCCGGGGGTGGTGCCCAACAAGCTGATGCTCGCCCACGGCATCGAACCCGAACATGAGTTCGCGATGTACCTGGCCGACTTCGCCGTCATCCAAGCGGATCGCATGCACGCCCCCGACGTGCGTCGCAAGCTGTCGAGCCGTCAATGACGGGCACGCCAGAGACAGGCGGGACCGAAGCCCAGATTTTGGGCGCGATCGGATTTCTCAATGAGGTGATGGCCCGCTACCCGCAAGCCATCTCGTTCGCCCCGGGAGCGCCGTTGCTGGACGGCATCACCCGCGAGCGCCTCATCGCGGCTGTTGACGAGGTAGCAGATCGCTCGGGCAGCGGAGCGCCGGGGTGGGACGCCCTGTTTCAGTACGGCCCCAGCCAGGGGATCGTCAACGCTGACCTCGCCCGCGCGCTATCCGCTACCGGCGCCCTCACTGTCGGCGCATCCGATATCACCATCACCGTCGGCGCCCAGGAGGGGTTCATCCTCGTCCTTCGCGCACTGGAACTCCATCGCTGCGGAACCCTGGGCATCGTTGCCCCCGCATTCGCCGGGATCCGCGGCGCGGCGACCTTCATGGGTGCCCGGACCGTGGATGTTCTCGAGGGCCCCGAGGGCGTTACCGCGGCGGACCTCGAGGCGGCGTGTGCGCGAGCCGAGGCCCTTGGCGAGCCGCTGCGAGCCTTGTACGTCGCACCCGATTTCGCCAACCCCTCAGGGACCGTGATTCCTCGGCAGGCCCGGCTGGAACTGCTGCGCGCCGCTCGCGAGCGGCAGGTGCTGTTGATCGAAGACACGACCTACGACTTCACTGATCCTGACGTCCCGCCGTGCCTGAAGGCTCTGGACGAGGACGGGGTGGTGATCCAGGTCGGCACCTTCTCCAAGGTGTGCTTCCCTGGTGCCCGCGTGGGCTATGTGGTCGCCGATCAGCCCTGGCACGGGTCCACCCTGGCCACCTGGCTGGCCACCCTGAAGAACACCACCACGGTCAACACCTCACCACTCAACCAGGCCATGGTCGCGGGCCTGGTGCTGTCGGATCCGGCTGCCCTCGCTGAGCGCGAGCGGGTGCTGCGACAGTCCTACCGCGACAAGCGGAACCTGCTATTGACCGCACTGGACCACGAGTTCCCCGACGCCACCGAACTCGGGCTCAGCTGGAACCGGCCCAAGGGCGGGTTCTTCGTCGTGATGCAGACCCGACGGGACCTGGACCACGCCGCCCTCCAACGCTGCGCTGCGCACCATCGCGTGCTGTGGACCCCGATGCGTGACTTCTACGCCGGCCATGCCGGTGACAAGATGTTGAGGCTGTCGTGTAGCCACGTACCGACCGACCAGATCAGGGAGGGGGTCCGCCGTCTAGGCGGCTTCCTACGCGAAAGACCGCAAGATGCGGCGGCCCAATGAAATTCGTGCTGCCACGCTAAGGAAGTCGCGGCGATGTCGAGCCTTCCGCCGCCGTCGGCCGATGAGCTGTTGCGCCGCGGGCACGAAGTGCAGAGGCACTGTCACATTAATCGGAATATAGTGTGGCACAGTCGGTTTTGGAACCGCATCTATGGATCAGCTTTGGGGCGTTGACATTTCAGGCGGCAGCGTCGAGCGCGGCGACCTCATGCCAGACCGCGAAGCGGTCAGCCATTTCGGCTCGCCATTCGGTCGCGCTGAGCCGGTGCCGTCGCGGTCGAAAGTGGGGGGAGATGCCGCTGAAGGCGGACAAGGAACCGATGGGCATGGCGGGCCGATTTGAAGCGTTTCATAGCCCGTTCACGTTGTCGGGTGGGATGAGAGTTCTCGGCTCGTTCCGCCGAGTCGGCTGGCGCAGACGATGATCATCGAGCGCGTTGGCGGAAATGGCCACCAGCGTGATCTATCACGTCCGGGCCGGGGAAGGGGCCAAATCGTTTTGTTACCAGACGGTTCCGAACCGGCGCTGCACCATGGAGAAACGGTCGGCGCCCATTCCGTGCGCTGCACCATGGAGAAACGGTCGGCGCCCATTCCGTCACAGTGACGTAATAGGAGCTCTTTGGGTTATCCCGATGCGCCGCTATACGCCAGCGGCATCGGCAATCGAATTGATCGAACTGGTCGCGAGACAGGACCCCCGCGCCGTGCGTGTCGACCTCGCCGGCAGGTGGCTGGACTTGTGCGTGCGGGTTCAAGATCGGCGAGCATACCGGAGCGTGCGCTGGCAGGTGCGGATGTGTGTAGGGGAGCTTTGCGCGAATGCGGTTCCCGACCTGTTGGACGGCCGATGAAAATCGCGGCAGCACCAAAGGCCAAGAAACTCGTTGGCATGTAGGATCATTGGTAGTATATCTAGGTGGCCAAAGAGAAGATCTCTGTGACCGTCGACGCGACCGTGCTGGCCGCTGCCGACGCGGATGCCAAGTCGGCCGGCCTGAATCGCTCGGAGATGATCGAGCAAGCGCTTCGCAACGAACACCTGCGTCGTGCGCTGCACACCTACACAACCCACACAGCACCAGCGCTGAAGATCGAGTCGTATGCCAAGCAGGTATACGAGGCTAACTGGGACGAAGGCTTGTGATCGCGCCCGGCGACATCACACCGCGACAAGACAGCAGCCGCGAACTATACGTGGCGGTGCTTTCCAACTCGATCCACCTCGCCGCCAACACCGGGCGCGTCATCACGTGCCCTTTCATCCCCGGCCGAATCTCAGACGACACAATGGCTATGGTTGTCCCCATCAACCAACCCGACGGCACCCTGCTGCCCGAACTCGTTCAATGGCTACCGAGTTCCGCGCTAGGCGAACCGATCGGAGCCGTAGGCGAAGCTGCTCTCGGCGAGGCGGCCTCGATCGTGGCGGCGCTAATTTCATAACCCCAGGAGATCAGGCGCCTCATTTCATCACCTGACCAAATCGGGCCGAGCAGCGGTTGCTTGCTCCTCAGCAATGCCGGCGTGCGCCCGCATGCGGACGGTCCAACCGTTGCCGCCACACGATGCGTAATGACCTTTTTGGGGCACAGATCAATTCGTCACAGTGACGTATTGCCGATAGTGCGCGGGGAGGGGCGACGGGTCGGGCGATGGCGAATCGTGGGTCCGGGCATCCATGCTTGCGGGGTCGACCACGGACGGGCGTGCTCACGAACCGTCACCAGCCGGGGGTTTCTTAGGTCTGAGGTATTCGCCGGAACCGGACAGCAGCGCACGAAGCGCCCAGATCGGACGGCAGCGCGCGAAGCGCGGATCGGCCGGCAGCACAATGTAACTCGCAGTCCTTTAGCGCCGATAAGCGACATTATGTCAGGTAGAGGGGGGGCTCGCTGTTTTCCCTTGTTGAACAATGGTTTTCGTCGATGACAAGTGTGCTCGCAGCTACCGTTTGGCGCGGCCTGCTCGGCGTGAGTGAGCGGCCGCGGCAGCGATCAACCGCCGGAGTTGCTAGTCGGTCAAAGATTCGAGGTGCTCTCGATCAGCACCGCTCTCGGCCATTGCTTCGATGACCTCGCGACGATGTTGCTCGGCCTCCCCTTGTCTTTGCAGTACCGCCACGCTCGCCTTGGCATCCTTAATCAGCAGCAACAGGTGGAGAGGGTCGGTAGGTGACGGTTCGAACTGGTAGCGGGTGTAGAACCGGCGCGCTTCGTCGTGGAGGGCATGCACAAGGATGGCGCGAACACCGATCTGTTCGGCAACTTGCACGCTGCGGGCAATAGCGTCGCGCAGCAGGTTCTCTCCGAGCCCGCAGCCCTGGTGTTTGCGGTCGACGGCGAGACGTGACAGCAGGATCACAGGCACCGGGTTGGGCATGTTCCGGCGGAATTTGCCGGACAAGTCGGCGTGCGACACCGCTCCAGACGCAAGTGCGTAGTAACCGACAACTCGGCCATCTCGGCACGTGACGAAGCAGCGAGATGCGCCACCGGCGTGGTTCGTCAGTGCACGCGTGGGGAGGTAATCGTCCAGGCTGGGTTCCGCACTGTCGAAAGTCGCGACGTCGTCGGACTCGCTAATCGGCCGCGGGAGGCTGTAACCACTCACGCATCAGGGTCAAACAACGACGGCTTGTCGAACAGCTTCGCCAACGCCGGCTTGTACTGGACAGGCCGGTCGAGCAAGGCGCTGAACTCGGCCCACGCAGCGTCACCAAGTAAGAAGTGCCGACGATCTGCGAGAACATCGCGAGCGCGCGCGACGGTGGCACACACAGTGAAGGTTGTCAGGTCGGTCCCTTCCACCTCGGCAGCACGACGAATCAATGCGTCCTGTTCAGGCGTCAGGCGCACCGCGAAGCGTTCAGACTTGGTAGCCACCTACCTATTGTGTGCCTGATAGGCGTACAGGTCAACAAGGGGCATTATTTGACATGGCTTACCGCCCCCGCGCGCAGCGTTAGCAAGCGCCGCACTGCGGGCCAGCCTTCCGAGTAAGCCAAAGTGAGTCAGATACTCCCGCCGGGTCGTGGAGCGCCGCCTCGTCCACATCAGCCGAAGTCACCGTCGGCGGGCTGAAGGAATACGGCGGGATCGAATATGAATATGGCGGGTTACCAGTAAAGCTCGTCGTATTGTGTTGCACTCCAATCATTTCCAATGCTCAGCACATGAACCACGCTCTCGCGTTCAGCGGTCGGCCGTCGTTTGAGGATGTGCCAGTGGGCGGCTCGACGTCACAGGTCGAGCACAAAGCGCAGCGCTTGGTCAATGGCCCGCATCTGGTCTGGGCGGATCATTCCCTGGCGAGATGACAGTCTTTCGACGGAGACCACTCTCAGTTGGTCGCAGCGAGCGTAGGAGGTGTGGTCTAACCCGCTGCCATCTGGTTCAAGTTCGACATGGCTTCGCAGACCGTAACTGGCGGTCGTGATCGGGACGACGATTACCAGCCCGCCGGGTCCATTGTTGAGAATGTCGACCGACACCACTACCGCCAGGCGTCGAAAGGCTGGCTCGTGGCCGATCGGCCGGCCGAGATCGACGTAGTAGACCTCCCCCCGCCAGATCAAGCCAGGGCGTCCCACTCGTGACGCTCGGCCACGTACTGCTCCCACAGTTCGGGGTTGTTACGCAGGCGCTGGTAATCCCCGTTGAGTCCCCGCAGGAACTCCTGCCGTTCCAGGGCGTCGATGGCTGCGTGCACGACGTCGACGACGGCGGTTTGACGAGCCTTGGCCAGCGATTGGAGCCGCTCAGAATCTGGACGGCGGACTCGGACAGTTGTGGTTTCGGTTGCCATGAGCCCAGTGTAGACGAAATGTAGACATCTTGTCTCTGGCGTCCGCAAACGAACCCCCGCGCAGGTTTCGGGGGGTGCGCCCCCTTGCGCTACCGCGCTGGACTGGGTGACGCCCAGTTTCTCGATCGACGCCGATAGAGATCCGCCGGACTGCTAGGGCGAGAATACGGCGGAATCGAATACCGCGGGTTACCGGTAAAGTGCGCCGTAGTGCACAGCGCCGCAATTGTTTTCATCATTCAATGTGACGGCGGCACAGCGCTCAGAGATCGAGGACGATGCGCAGTGCCGCATCAACGCGACGCATCTCGTCGAAGCTGAGGAACCCGACGCTCTTGCCGAGCCGGCCCGGGTCAACTGCGGCGGCCTGCTCGGCAAGCACCCGGGTGTTCATTCCGCCGATTTCAACCTCAGGACGAAAGCTTGCGGCACGAGCTGACGTAGATGTGGGCGCGACGAGCCAGGTCGACAGTGGCAGTTGATCTGACTGGACGACGACGGCGTAGCGGGAGCCGGACTGCTCGCGACCGCGGCTCCGCCGCGGAGCGTGCAACTGAAAGACCTCACCACGCACGCAGCGTCTCCATATCGCGCAGCACCTGCATAGCCTCAGCGCGGTCGGACTCGTCTGCAGCAAGCGTTTCCGCCTCGGCGCGGATGGCTGCGTTAGCCTTCCGTCGTGCGGCATCAATGAGTGCGGATCGGACAGCCGCGGACACGGCCGTGCCATCTTTGGTCAAGACTTCCAGTGCCTTCAACGTGTCTTCGTCCGGCCGGAAGGTGATCGTGTCAGCCATGGCACCACTGTACGACGGTTTGTAAGACGGCCGCTGGTTTGCATAATGGCGTTCGCGCCAGCGGCAACCGTACAGCAACAGAACACGCCGGTGCTTGCTACCCCCACCCCGCCGATCCAGCCGCAATGGAGATCGTCATCGAGGTCCTGTGCGGCGTGGGCCGGCCCGATAGCATCCTGACCGGGTGGCCCGACTTGAAGTCGCTTCACGCGAGAACTAACCGGCTCCGGCCAATGCCTGTCCGTCAGCCGACTCACCCCGCGCTGTTCCAATCGATCCCGATCCCTGCCGCCTCAGGAATACGGCCGAATCGGAGACGGTGGGTTTCCGGTAAAGCGCTCCGTTTTCATGTGGGGGCCCGGGTCTTGTAGTCCGTCGCCGCATTGAGATCCCGCCAGTGGTTATTTGAACAGCAATGTTGCCTTCTGGTGTCAAGCGCCGCGATATGCTCCCAGCGTGTCAGCAAGGACGATCGTCATTACCGGCGCCAGCGACGGCATTGGCGCTGCGGCGGCACGCCGGCTAAGTCAAAGCGACGAAAACGTCGTCGTGGTTGGCCGGTGCCGAAGCAAGACTACCGCAGTGGCCGCGGAATTGGGTGCGGACTATTTCGTGGCAGACTTCGCTGATCTTTGGCAGGTTCGAGCCCTGGCAGACAAAATACGTTCGCAGTACCCGCGTATCGACGTTTTGGTCAACAATGCGGGTGGAATGACCAACAAACCCCACCTGACGGCTGACGGCTACGAGATAACTTATCAGGTCAACTACTTGGCGCCGTTTCTACTCACTACGCAGCTGTTGGATTTATTGGTCGAGTCCCGGGCCAGCGTAATCAATACGTCCAGCGGAGCGCATAAATGGGTTCGCAATATCGCCATTGTCGATTTCGAGAACACCCAGCGGCGCCGTCCCATCGTCGCCTATGCCATCTCGAAGCTGGCAAACATCTTGTTCACCAAGGAATTACATCGACGCTACCATGCTGACGGGCTCTCGGTTGCAGCGGTACACCCTGGTGTGGTCGCCACCAATTTCAGCCGGGCTTCGGGTTCACGGGTTTTTGCGTTCTTGGAAATGCTGTCGCTTCCGCGACTGTTTGCGACCGCAGAGCAGGGAGCCGCGCCGCTGGCCCGCCTCGCGTCAAGCACACCCGGTATCGATTGGCAGCCAGGCGAATATTACGCGAAGTGCGAGGTCGCGAAAGCCAGCCGCTCAGCCTGTGACCCGCACCTTGCCAGCGACTTGTGGGATCGGACTCTGGCAACGATAGGCCACCTGTAACAGTATTTCTCCATGCCCGCCGGGGCAGATTGTCGAAGACCTGTGCGATGTCCGCAAAACCCGGTGTCACCGATTTGTGATCACGTGGTGAATCTATCGGCGGTGTCGAATTCTTAACAATCATGGATCAGGCATTCTTCCGCCGCCGCATATGGACGTGTGCTCCCGACGGCCCACCTTCGACGGCATCTGCGTTGATGCTGCCGCCAACATGTTCAGCGTGCACAGCACGGATTTCACCGCACAGGGTTATCTCGATGTCGCGACCATCCCGAGACTGGCTCTTGTGCGCACACCGACTATTGCGGCAGTATGAAGGGCTCCGCGACGGGCGGAACCCTGGCCGCGCTCCCCTCGCCCCGGCAGGCGTCGCCGCCACGGGAATTCAACAGATCTCGACACCGCCGATATCCAACGAAACACTGCGTATTGCGTCAGGTGAGTCACCGCCTTCGGGGTGGCTGAAGGGCAACCAGATAACCACGTCGGTTATCGGACGGGTGCCTCCTTTTTGGCGCCGCTCCGGTCTGGCGGGCTAACGGCATATGAAGCTGATCGGCGTGCATTCCCTCCTGCACAGGTACCCGGGTGCTACCGATCCCAAGGTTGGGCGCTCAGTCGAGTCCGAAGATCTCGGTCTCCGGGAGATTTGCGCTGTTCAGGCAGCCGTTTGGCTGAAGTGGGACCGCATGTCCACTAAACCTATACGGCATTGTTGCGCCACGACGCGTGGAAAGGAGTCGTCATGTAGGAGGCGGCTGTCTGAAAGTGCTTGCTGCACAGGAGATGAAGGTTTTGTGGCCCTTCGGCGTCGTCCTTTCGGGGGATGGCGTCAAACCACC
>NZ_UPHQ01000135.1 GCF_900566055.1 Mycobacterium innocens | reverse complement strand
CTGATGCACCGCCTCGAACGACGCCCACCAGCCGAAGTCGAGGCCGAGTACTACGCTCAACAACAGATCGGGCAGCACACCGGTCACACGTAACGAGGTGTGCATGAAACCCGGGATGGTTCAGTATGTCGAATCGGCGCGGCTGCGGATCTCGGCCAACCGCACGAACATTCGCGCACAAAGCCCCGTAGATGCGTGCGGCGCCCGCGTCGAACGGTATCGGGTCGAATGTATCGGCGATCCAGTGGTATCGCTGCTCGCGCGCGGCGTTAAATTAAGCAGCGGATCCTCGGTATGCAGGCCATACGACAGTTGGGCAAGCGTGATTGTGCTGAGCGCGGCCGCACCAGCGTGAGCAGCTACCGCGTCGGTCGGATAGTCGATCACCACGGACGTATCCAGCAGCACGCGTTCATGAACCGTGATCACCGGGTACTGTCCCAGCGCTCGGCATTGCTATCGTCCACCGCGGCGTCGAGCCGACGTAGTTCGGCGGCGAAGCGTTCAACGCCCCAGTTCGGAAGCCGCCTGAGGCCGGCTGCGACCTCTGTCACCGGCACGAATCGTCGGCGTCGATCCGCCGCGGCCCGGTCATGAGGCACCAGGTCAGCCACCGGGATTCCATTCCTGGTGACCGTGAAGCGCTCTCCCCCTCGACGCGGCGCATAATCGCCCCGCTGTCGTTTCGGAGTTCCCGCTGACTGATCGTGGTCTCCATGACAGGAGTGTGGCACACAAGTGCTACATGGTGTAGCACTGCGCGCTGAGGTGCGTAATGGCCGTCGAAGTGGACCGCTACTACCCTACCCGGTGTGCGGGCAATGCTGTCCTGGTTCAGTCAACAGCGGCACCACAGGCCGGTGTCGGCCACATTCGCCGCGACACCCTCGATGGTCAATGGATCAGGAGCTCCCCATGTGTGTTGTCCGGATCCTGCTCCCCTTTTGGGTACCGCTCGAACAGGACTCCAGTCAGAGCGACGTTTCCTGTGACCCATCTGGGACGTGCAAACTCTGAATTATACCGTTGGCCAGACTATTTCACCGCTGTCGATAATCGGCATTATCCGAGAGTTCGCGCTTTCACAAGCTGGATCAGAACGCGCAGCCGCAGCCACCGTGGCGTACTCGGCGCTCAGCGAGGACCATCCGGTGGCGGCGGCTACCAGTGAGGCCGGCCCGGGACCGGCGCGCAGCAACGCCGAGTGCACTTCCGGCGGCGAGGCCATCCACACCGCGGCGGTCATACCACCCCTCCATGGACGCCATAGGATGTCGCCGCCAATCCCTCGCCGGTGGCATCACGTGGCTCGGCCTCACCCATGCCCGCCCCTGCCCGGCTCAGCTGTTGAGCACCGTGGGTGGCCGCCCCGAGCTGCTGGATAGCCACGGCGTTAAACACCGGATCGCGCGCCGCAATCATCGGAGCCGCCACCGCCGCACTGGACGCCGCCAACCCTTCAGGAACCAGCCGCAACGTCCCAACCGCAAAGCCCTTCCGAGACCATGGGTCCGGGGGTGCGACTCGTCATTGGATCAACGGATTGCGGCGGCGGAGACGGTCGCGACCCGTTACGCGTTCACCGGCGTTCAAACTAAAGCTCTGCGGCCGAAGAACTGTTGAGCGCCGAGCCCCCCGGCGGTCTAGGTACGATTCCTGCGACTGCATTCGAAGGAGGTCCGGTGTGCAGAATCCCCGGGCGACAAACGACGACCTGACCGCCAAGGCCCGGATCCGGAATGCGGCGTTGGATCTGTACGCGCAGTACGGCGAGGACCGGGTGTCGTTGCGCGCGATCGCGGCCGAGGCCGGGGTGACGCTGGGACTGGTCCAGCACCATTTCAAGACCAAGGCCGGGCTTCGCCAGGCCGTCGACGAGCTTGTCGCGGACTATTTCTGGCAAGCGGTCGCCGAAGTAGACAATCAGGCCGGCCCCGCGGAGGCCGCAACCGCTCGGCGGGAGGCGGTCCAGCGCATGCTGGCCGAAAACCCCCCGGTGCTCAACTACATCCGCCGTGAGGCGTTCGAATTAGAAAAGAATGAGCGGAAACCGCTGCTCGACGTGTTGATCGATAACGTTCGCCGTGAGGTCATAGAACTGCGTGCAAGCGGAGTGGCCTCCACCGGACGTCACGAATCAAAGCAGGCGATCGCCGTGCTGGTGCGGCTCATGGGCGAGCTGTTTCTGCAGCCGTTGGTCGATGCCGCATGGCAGCGGCTCCCCCACAGTGATGACGACCCGACGCCGCGAGTGTCCGTGACAATCAAGGACTACTGATCTCGTTATCCCGACATCCTCGATGTGCGACGAAGACTTCCAACGCGTTTCATCAAGCGGTGGCAGTGTGGTCGGCGCTCGCGAACGCTTCGACCACATCGAGATCGTATGCGCCGGCGTCGGTTCCGATTCCGGTGGCGACGTGCGCTGCGGTAGCGCATCCAAGGCGAGCCGCTTCTCGAAGGTCGCGTCCGAGCGCGCGCCCGAGTATGAATCCGGCGGAGAACGCGTCACCGCAACCGGTGGTGTCGACCACATCAACTGCAAACGCGGGCACTTCGACGGTTTCCGTATCCGAAACGACCACGGCGCCTTTGCTGCCCCGGGTCACCGCCACGCAGCCGGCACCTGCAGCCAGCAGACAACGTGCGCCGGTTAAGACGTTAGCCGCGCCGGTGAAACCCAGCACCTGTTCGTCGTTGGGCAACAGATAGTCGGTGTGCGGCAGGACGTCGGCGATCCACTGCAGCAGCCCGGGATCCCCTGCCGCGAGAATGTCCACAGATGTGCTGAGCCCGTTGCTCTTTGCATACTGCAGCAGCTCGCCGGCCGCCGGACCTCCGAGAAACTCGGGACCGCCCAGGTGAAGGTGCGACGACTGGATCACCTCGTCCAGGTTGAGGTCTTCGAGCCGAAGCATGGCATTGGCGCCCACGCAATGCCAGGCCGGGCGGTCACCATTGGGGCGCACCGGGATGACCGACGCCGAGGTCTGGGCCGCCGTGCTCCGAACCAGCCCACCGACGTCGACCCCTTCGCGGCACAGCATCGCCAGCAGGGCGTCGCCCATCGCGTCGGTGCCGATCGCGCCGAAGGAATGGACTGTTGCCCCGAGCCGGCTCAGAACGACGGCCGTACCGCCCGCTGTGCCTGCCGGGGAAATCTTGATCGTCGGAACGAGCTGGCCCTGCGAGCCCTCGGGAATGGACGTGATGCCGAGGACGTGGGTGTCGAGGACGTGCACACCGACGACAGCGATCTCGACTGGGGTCATCGGGCGGTCGGCCTTTTCCATGTCCGGCACCGATGAGGCGATGGCGACCGTCTTCGCCAGGGCAACAAAACCACGCGGCCACTCTATGACGATGCCGGTGCGGCGGCATCGCATCCTGGGTCGGCCGTGTTGAATTGTGGTCATGACAGCGCATCAAGAGCCCTTGACCATGCCACTCGAAGAGGCGATGCGTACTCAGCGTGCCATCCGTCGGCTCAAGAGTGATCCGGTCGACGACAGCCTCGTGCTCCATCTACTCGAGCTGGCCATGAAGGCGCCGACCGGTTCCAACGCTCAGAATTGGGAGTTCATCGTCGTCAAGGATCGCGAAACAGTCGCGAAACTGGGCCGTCTGAACCGCAGAGCCATGAACCTCGTCAGCCCGATGTACAAGCGTTCCTTCGAACGCCGCGGTGACGAGAAGATGCTTCGGCTGCAAAACGCCGTGCAATGGCAGGCCGACCATTTCGAGGAGATCCCCGTCGTCGTTGTCGCCTGCCTCAAGGGCGTCATTCCACCCTGGCCGTCGGTCGCGACGAGCAGCGCTTACGGTTCCATTTATCCGGCGGTGCAGAACCTGCTGCTGGCCGCACGTGCGGCCGGGCTGGGTGCGGCATTGATCACCGTGCCGCTGTGGAGCAAGCTACTGGCGCGGCGGGCATTGGGGCTGCCATGGAATGTCACGCCGTGCGCGGTAATCCCTCTTGGCTGGCCGATCGGCAAGTACGGTCCCACGACGCGCCGGCCCGTCGCCGAAGTTGTCTCGCTCGACAGATACGGCAATCGGGCATTTCGGTAGTTGGGAGACGTGCGACAGATGACCATCGATCCTCTGAAAGTAGCGTGACCGAGTTCGTCAAGCGCCATGCTGGCGCGCCCGCGGGCTATTTCGCCTGGGAAGCCGCAGGGCTGCAATGGCTTTCAAATGTCGACGGCGGCGTGCCGTGCGCCACCGTCTTGTCAGTCAACGCGACGAGCCTGACCCTGCGGCGGCTTGATTCGGTGACACCGAGCCGTGAAGCGGCATACACGTTCGGCAGCCGGCTTGCCGTCACTCACGACGCGGGTGCACCGGTGTTCGGCGCAGGGCCCTACGGGTGGGACGGACCGGGGTTCTTTGGACCATTGTCGCAGCCGTTGCCGATGTCGCTACGGCGGCACCAACACTGGGGTGAATTCTATGCCGAGGAGCGACTGGTCCCGATGGCCGATCTGGCGGCGGTACGGCTGGATGCGTCGACCCGGGGGCTGATCGACGGTGTCGTGGGGCGTTGCCGTGCAGGTGATTTCGACGACGACGACCAGCCGGCTCGGCTACATGGGGATTTGTGGAGTGGCAATCTGGTGTGGACACCCGCCGGCGTGGTGCTGATCGACCCGGCAGCGCACGCTGGCCACCGCGAGACAGATCTGGCGATGCTGGCGTTGTTCGGCTGCCCACACTACGACGCCATCCTCGCCGGATACCAGCAGGTGCGATCGCTGAAACCCGGGTGGCGCAACCGCATCGGGCTACACCAGCTCTTCCCGCTGCTGGCGCATGTTGTGCTGTTCGGCGGCGGGTACGCACGACAGACGCAAGCCGCCGCCCGCGCCGCGTTGGCCCTCTGACGTTCCTGGTCACCTCGCGAAATCCGTTGTCGGGGGCCAACACGGATGCCGGTATCGGCCGAGTGGCTAGACCAACCCGTTAACGCCGGTTGCGCCGAACAACAGCCCCCCGGTGCCCCCGGCACCGGGAACGCCGGGGGGAAACGCCAGGCCCGGCGTTGCCGCCGTTGGCGCCGTTGCCGATCGAAGGTGGGCGACGCGCGGCCAGGGTCGGCGCGTTGATCACATTGAGCAGGTCCCTGCTCCACGGCTTGCAGAGGCGAGACGTTGGCGGCCTCAGCGCCGACGTAGGAGCCCGCTGCCGCGGTCGACGCCCGCACGAACTGGTCATGCAGCACGGCCATCTTGGTACTGAGCGCTTGGTAGTCCTGACCGTGCGAACTGAACAATGCCGCGATGGCCGCGGACACTTCGTCGGTACCCGCGGCCGGTACCGCCGCCGTCGGCCCCGCTACCGCCGCGTTCGCAGCGGTCACCGCCGACCCCATCGCGGCCAAATCCGCGGCCGCAGCAGTTATCATCTCCGGCGCAGCGATCACACACGACATTGCCATCTCCTCACCCGCCGAACTCGACGACTCAGCAGTGCAGCGGCCATATGGGCGCCTGTGCGCTGCGGCAATTGCGGTGGTGCAATTGGATTCGACGTCAGCAACCTGCCGCCTGCTGCGGGCAGAGCTGATCACCGACCTTTCTGCTTACGGCGAGCGTAATTTCGCCTCAGTCGCACGATTGGCCTTTCAGCCAGTTTTCAGCGGGCCCACAGCTAATGCTCGGGATGGCGGAAACAGGTCTCGGCCAGCCGATGAATGTCTGCTGGGTCGAGACACAATCGGGGCGTCGGAAGGCGGTATCGACGTACCGGCGCTCTCGGCGACCGCGAACAGCGAAATACCCGGTGCTCCAACCATTGTCGTCCCCGATGTCCGACGACGGACCCGACAGCGAATTCCGCGCCGACCTGGCCGAGAAGCCCGGGTCGGCTCCGGGGTCGTTGAATCCGGGTCGAACCCCAATGCCGCCGGGCGCCAGCATGTGCGCGTGCCGACGCTGTGGCCACGCGCTGAGGTAAACCCATGTCAGCGTTGGGCTCCCAGGAGTAGCGTGATGCCGGCCGCAGTGAAACCCGAATGCACTACACCAGGAGTGACGATTGGTCGCCACAATCGAGGCGGAGCCGGTTGAGCGGCCGACGACTGCGGACCCTATCCGCGCAAATCCCGGACGAGCCGGCAAGCAGACCGGTGATGCCACTTCGGGTCCGAACCCGCCGAGGGCGGTCAGGCCCACACGCGGTCAACGCCTCGGTGCCCCAACGCCGAACCACAACATGATGGGCGCAACGACATGATCTCGATCACCGTGGCAGAACTGGCAGACCTGCTGGTGGAGACCGGCGAACGACACCATCAGGCTTACGCCGACACCGACGGTGCCGACCCTGAGTGGGCCCTGTGGTACAGCGGTTACCTGCAGGCGCGGCTGTGGGACCGCGCCGGGCCGTTGCCGTCCCGGAGCCAGTTGGTCGGGTTGCTCCAATCCGCCGAGCGGCGCTACGGCGGCGCTGAAGGCTGGCCAGCGCGATACGCGGGCCACCTACTGGCCGGGCTCGACGTGAGTGGGCCGCACGTATTTCCCGCCGTGGTTGCCGACGACATCGGTTGGCTGACCAGGGAGCAAATGGTCGAGGTGGACCGCGTGATGATGCAGGACTTGCGTATCGACCTGATTCAGATGATGGAGAACGCCGGTCACCGGCTGGCCCGTTTGGTGCTCGCCCTGGCCGCGCCCGACCGGGTCGCTGTGGTCGCGGGTTCCGGTGGCAATGGGGGCGGCGGTCTGGTAGCGGCACGGCATCTGGCCAATGCAGGCGTCGACGTCGTGGTGACGCTGGGCGGTCCAGCAGACCAGCTGAGCCCGGTGCCGGCACACCAGTTCGACATTCTGCGGCGCATGAAGGTGGCGACCAGCGATACCGTCGTCGATGCCGACCTGACCGTGGACGCGCTGATCGGCTACTCCCTGCGCGGCGCACCACGGGGGCGCGCCGCCGAGCTGATCGCCGCGATGACGTCCGCTGGTTCGGTGGTCGCGTTGGACACGCCGAGCGGACTTGACGTCACATCGGGAGAGGCGCCCGGAGATGTCGTCAGCGCCGATGCAACACTGACGTTGGCGCTGCCCAAGATCGGTATGCGCAAGGCGCCGCAGGTCGGTGCCCTCTACCTCGCCGATATCTCGGTGCCCCGGTCGGTCACCGCCGCACTCGGTCCGCAACCACCCGACTTTTCCGCCTCGCCGATCCTGCGGGTGGTCTGACCCATCAGTTGCCAGTATCGCGAATACTGTGTTCGGCGTGCGTTCAGAGCCACCTCAGGGCTTGCACGAAATGTTCTGTACCGCTTGCTGATCCATGTGTCCCACGCGGCCTGGTCAGCTGGGCCGAACCTGTTCCCCGCGCGCGGCCGAGGTCTGCATATCCCAGCGGAGGTCGATTTTTGGTCGGCGCGGAGATTACTGATTACCGGCAAACCGGCTGCATTCGTTTTAGTTTGTTCTTCAAGAGATTTCATCAACGGTGCGGCTGCTCTTGTGCGGCTATGTGGTCTACCGGAGTCCGCACATGTTCACCCGACCGATGACCAGACATGAAAGTGCTGAGTTCAGATGCCGAACCTGGAAGTTCCGTTTCAGCCGCTCCGCAACTCGTTGTACACGTCACTGGAGCTGATGAGTGGCTTCGAACCGCACCGGCCACTCAGCTTCGCCGAGACATTGGACTTCCGCTCGTACCGGTACTTCACTGCCAACGGCGGCGCATGTCCCACCGATCCCTACGCCGGGATGATGCAGGCGCTGCACGACCACTCGATCATGCGCGCCCTCACAGTGTTTTTCCACAGCGTCAAGTCGCCGACGGTGGCCATCATGGGCGGCCACGACGAGACTCGCGCGAGCCCGAACTACGCAAATGTGGCACGCATTGCGCGGACATTGACCCAGTGCGGCTGCCTGGTGGCAAGCGGCGGCGGGCCCGGCGCCATGGAGGCCACCCATTTGGGTGCGATGCTCGCCAACGCGTCGGATCAAGATGTGACCGAGGCACTGAAACACTTGCAGAACGAGCCGACGCTGCCCGACAGTGCGGCGGTGGTCTCGTGCACCGGCGAGATCGATACCGCGATCGTGCGCCAGTTACACGATTGGGCCGCGCCCGCCTACGAGATTGCCCAAACATTCGCCGACACCGGGGGGCGCAGCATCGCGGTTCCCACCTGGTACTACGGCAGCGAACCAATGTCACCGCTGGCTACCGACGTCGCCAAGTACTTCCAGAACAGCATCCGCGAAGACATCCTGCTCTCCCTGGCGGCCAACGGGATCATCTACACCCGCGGTGCGGCGGGCACACTCCAGGAAGTGTTTCAAAACGCCGCGCAGAACTACTACCCGAGAAATGCGGTGGCGTTCTCCCCGATGATCTTCCTCGGCCGGGAGTTCTGGACCGAGAAGCTGCCCGTGCTGCCGGTTTTGCAGGCCCTGTTCGTTGGCGGCAAGAAGCTGACACCTGAGGACTTTGACCAACTGGTGCGCATCGTCGATACCCCCGACGAGGCGGTCGACGCGCTGCTGCAGCAACGCCCGTCACCCGCGAAAATGTTGGACCGCATGGAAGCCGTCGGCTTCGGACCGCTGATGAAGGCCACCCGGCCACTGACCTAAGCGTTCGGGGCCCGAGTTGCTTATCGCGGGACAATCCTGGTTGTTCGTGACCGGCCGGAAAATTGCTGTCACACAGGTTGATTCGATGCTTGCGAGGTCAATAGGCGCACAAAACCGACAGGGGCGGCGAAGCCCTTGAGCATGACCGTCTCGTGGCGCTGGGGCACGTCGGCCACAATTTCCCGTACCGCCGGATCGTCGGCGACGGCTAGTGACAACACGATGTCGTCGCCGGCGCTCTGGCCCTGCAGGCGGGCGGCCATGTTCACCGTTGAGCCGAAGTAGTCCAGGCGGTCGTTCAACGTCACGACGACGCAGGGACCGGCATGCACGCCCACCTTCAGCACAAGGCCGCCGCCTGCAGATGCCGACGCGGCTATCCCCGCTTGCATGGCGAGCGCCGCGCGGACCGCTCGCGCCGGATCGGTGAATGAGGCCATGACCGCGTCACCGATCGTCTTGACCACCGCACCGTCATGGTCTCGCACGATCGCGGCCAGCAGCGTGAAGTGCTCGCGCACCAGGTTGTAGGCAGCGGCATCTCCGACCCGTTCGTAGAGGGCCGTCGAGCCCCGCAGGTCGGTGAACAGCAACGCAACCTGGCTGAGCCCCGCATCGTCGCCCGGGCGCAGCGTCGCCTCGGCGAACAGATCGCGAAAAGCCTGCAGCGAGATCACTTCTGGCGCCGGCAACGTCTCGCGCGCCCAAGTTCGGTCCTCAATCAAGGCTGCCAGCTCGAAGCCGGCGTCATTGACAAAGGTCACCCTGCCCGGTGCGTTCTTCGGATCCGCGGCGTCCAGTACCTCGACGCCCGACCCGGTGATGCGCAGACCGGGAAACGCGCCTGACTGGTAATCGACGTCGACGAAACCGTTGGGATGCAGCGTGCGTAACCGATACGAGCCCGGGGGCAGGGCGACGGTCACGTCGCGCCGCTCCCCCGCAGCCAGCAGAACCTGTACGGCGACATGTTGCGTCTCCATCGGCCCCGACAGACAGAAACGGCCGCCGGGCAACGGGCGCACCGTGGGCGCCGGCGCGAACGTCAGCTCGACGTTGCGCTCGAAGTCGCGATCGTAGTCGATGTTGCACGACGGACAGTGCGCACCGTGGGGCAGCTCGGACAGGGTGGCGACGCTGACCTTGGTGCCGCGGCAGTTGGGGCAGAGCAAATCCCACTTCATGCCCAGCAATCCAACCTTCACGCCGGCGAGACAGGCCTCGGTCGCAACGCGCGCAGGCACGCCGAGAGTGTCCGCCAGCGCCTTGGGTCGCAGACGGGTGAGGTCGGTCGCCATGCCGTGCAGGACAAGGTCGGCGAGCCGCGCGCCCAGCCCGTTACCGTAGGGGCTGCGGTCCATTTCACGCGCCATCGCCGCAGCCCGCTCGCGGGCACCGGCGGGCAGTTTGGGTTCCGGCAACACGAACGGTGTCATGCGGTTGGGTGCATGATCGCCGTGAGCAAAGTCGACCGCTTCCAGGACGCGCTTTCCCACCGCTTCGCCCGCCTGGGCCGCTAGCCGCGCGCCGAAGAGGCGGCCGACCAAGCTCAGGGGCTCCCATTCGAGTGGAGTGAGTGCATAGGTGACACGCGAGCCCGTTGCGAGTGAGTGATCTTTAGTGGTCACGCGACTCGCACCCCATTTCGGGGTTGTTCGGCAGCCTTGCGGCTGCGTCCCTTCCGCGCTTCACAGCCGCCGGCCGGGCCAGGCCCGGTCTTACGGTCGGCTCCACGCTTGACGGCGGCCCCAACTGGGCCGACGACGCTAATGGTGTCCTCGTAGCGTGCGAGGTTGATCGCGGCGTTGTCATCACGTTGGTGTG
>NZ_UPHQ01000133.1 GCF_900566055.1 Mycobacterium innocens | reverse complement strand
GGTGGCCTACGGCCAGCCCTGACACCGGCTGCGGGCACCACCCCCTGGCTGCTACCCGGGGCAGCAGCAAACAACTTCACCACAAGATCCCTACAACTGAAGTCTCCACGGATTCAGGGGAGGCCCGCAATGCCTTGCTGCAGTTGGGAATTGACGTGATTCCCGGGACCATCATGTTTCACCCCACGGTGCGTCCCGAGGAGCTACGCGAAACCGCCCGCCTGCTCCGGGCAACCAAATACCGGCATCCCTTCAAGTTTCTCAGCAAGATCACGCCGTATCCGGGAACGCCGTTGTACCAGGAGTATTCGGCGGCAGGCTATCTGAGTGCGGAATGGCCGCTGGGCCAATGGGACTTCGTCGACCCGCAAGCCGCCCGGGTCTACGCCGACCTGGTCGCCCGCATCGCCCCCGACGAGAACATCAGCTACGACGAGGCCGAAGCGTTCTTCCTGGCCCGCCTCGACGAATGGGACAACGCCACCGCACCCCAAATCGCCGGAACGGCAGGCCAGGACATCGGCGCGGCTGCCACGCGGATCGACCGCAAAGCGTCCAAGACCCCCTGCTTGCCGACTGGCCATTCGGTCCAAACTGGGCGTTCTTCGCTTCAGCTGGTTCAAAATTGAAGGTTGTCCTGCTTTGCTGACCGTCTTGGCGGCGTCGGCGATATCGACGATATAGCTGTCGGCCCGACCCCGCCGGCACCTTGCTCGTCAGCGATATGTCAGCATGTGCGGGTGACTGCCCGCAGCCTTGCTCGCATCGTTGGTGTCGTGGTTGTGACGGCGTGGGCGCTGCTGAGCGCAGCCGTCGTCAGCCCCGCCGCTCAGGCCGACCCATGCTCCGACGTCGCGGTGGTGTTCGCCCGGGGAACCCATCAGGCGCCTGGTCTCGGAGACGTCGGCCAGGCATTCGTCGACTCACTCAGCTCGCAGGTGGGTGGGCGTTCCGTCGGGGTCTACGCGGTGAATTACCCCGCCAGCGACGACTATCACGCGAGCGCGTCAATCGGTTCCGACGACGCGAGTGCTCACATCCAGGACACCGTGGCGAGTTGCCCGAACTCGAAGATCGTGCTTGGCGGCTATTCTCAGGGCGCGGGAGTGATCGATTTGGCATCGTCGGCGATGCCGCCCTCGGTGGCCGATCATGTCGTCGCGGTGGCCCTCTTCGGCGAGCCATCCAGCGGGTTCTCGAGCATGTTGTGGGGCGGTCAACCGTTGCCGACCATCAACCCGCTGTACAGCTCCAAGGTCATCAGCATGTGCGCCGCCGACGATCCGATATGCACCGGCGGCGGAAACATCATGGCGCACGTTTCCTACATCCAGTCCGGGATGACAACGCAGGCAGCCACATTCGCCGCTGACAAGCTCGGCCAGGGTAGCGAACGCGTGTAGCCGATTACCGGGTAGGGCCCGGCCGGCTACCGGCTAATGAAAGACCGTGGTCCCGACACCGGACGGCGCGTAGGAGACATACACCGGTTGCTGCGCGAAGGGCACATACCCGGTGTTCATCAGGCCACTGGAAATGACCCGGGGGCCGTTCCCATGCACGATGTATTCGTACAGCAGCGTCGAACCGTCGTTGGTGTAGACCTGAATGACAGTTCCGTCCGGCACGTTCCCGGACATCTGACCGGTGCCGAGTACGGACGCCGGCATGGTGCCCAACACGCCGCCGGAATCGACGATCATCGGAACGTGCTGCAATGAGCCGCCGTTGATCTTGAGACCCAGCGTGGCGATCGGCGATCCGGTAATGGAGTCGCCTCCGACCAGCGGATCGGGACCGAACCGCATCGTGCCCTCGGGGATGTTGATGAGCACACCCTGATTGAGGTCGCCCGGCAGCGCCTGGTTCGGAATGCTGGGACCGGGGCCGGTCGCATTGGGTCCGATGCCCAACACACCGTTTACACCGGCGGGCGCGAAATACCCGGAGAATGTTTGCGGGAATGACAGCAGGACGACGTTGACGTCGGTCGGCGGGGTGGCGATGCCGTTCCCGAAATCGACCGGCGCATCGTAGGTGGCATAGAGGTAGGTCAGCCCGCCGCTGTAACCGCTGAGTCCGAAATTGGTCGGCAAGCCCATGCGGAAGAGGCCGAATATTCCCCCTACCTCACTGGGCGTGACGACGAGACCGGCGGATCCGGTGTCAACCAGCACGGGCACGTTCGGTCCGCCGTTGACTGAGATGTACACCACCGGCTCGGTGACAGCGTGCATGGTCAGCGGAACCGTTCGGCCGTCCAGACCTGGCCCGCTGATCCCGGCGTTGCCCCACAACAAGCCGCCGCGCCCGCCGGCGCCGCCGGTGCCGAGAATTCCGCCGTCGCCGAGTCCGCCGGCGCCACCGCCCCCGCCCCAACCGAACAGGCGCGCAGCACCACCGACGCCACCCGTCCCGCCAATGGTGAGCGACGCTCCCCCGGGTCCACCGGGTCCGCCGATACCCCACAGCCAGCCACCGTTACCGCCGGCCCCGCCCGGTGCGCCGGTTCCGCCGGTACCCCCGGCACCGCCATTGCCGAGCAGCCCGGCCGGACCACCGGCCCCGCCGGGTACTCCCGACGCGGTTTGGGAATAACCGTTGCCGCCGTTGCCGAGCAACAGCCCGCCCGCCGCGCCGTTGGGACTCGACACCGTCCCGTGTGCGCCATCCCCGATCAGCGGGCGACCCAACAGCATCTGGGTGGGTGCATTCACCGCGCCCAGCAGATCGAGTTGTGCCGTCTGCAACAGCGACACAGCCTGGGCTTCGGCCGCCTGATACGACCCGGCCGACGAGTTCAGCGCCGCCACGAACTGCTGGTAAAAGGTATTGGCCTGGGTGCTGAGCGCCTGGTATTCCTGACCGAACCCGGCGAACAGGGTGGCCACTGCCGCCGACACCTCGTCAAGGCCGGCGGCCGCAAGCACAGTTGTCGGTCCGGCAGCCGCCGCGTTCGCCGCATTCAGCGCCGAGTTGACGCTCGCCAGATCCGCTGCGGCCGACGCCACGATCTCGGGAGCCACGACCAGAAGTGACACGCCGCTCCCTCCGCGTCAATCGCCCACCCGTGTGTGCAGTAAGCGTATCCAGGTCCTGGCTCGGGATATGCGTTTTACGCATAGCGGCCCTGATGTCGCGTCACGAATCGGCCCGGGGCACCTCGTGCCGCCTTCCTGACCCCAGTCAACCGGCAGGCAACCGGCGCGCCTTCGCGCAGTACGAAATTGCCGGTGGCGGGCAGAAGGACAACTGCATCCCGGTGGCGATTCGGCCTTGATGCCGGCCCTTCGCAAGGCGGCGTGGGGCGGCGACCAGCTGAGTGCCGGGCCGGCTAAGTATCGCCGGACCCGCCGGCGGCAAGGCTGCAGGATTCGATCAAAGCCGGCCCATAGGTAGCCGCGCCGCACTCGCATTGCCAACAGATGTGCCGTCCGCAGGAACACTGGATGGTGGCCACGATCATGTGCCCGGGCAACAGCCAGTGGCCACGCCCGCAGCGCCGGGGCGGTCGGTCCGCCCAGTGCGCTGCCGACCCATGCGCCAACTCGCCGACGTCAACACTCACCGCAACACACTCGCATCCGCTCGCGGATCAATTCCAGGGTGAGCGCCGAATCGTTATGCTTCGTTTTCTGCTCTTGGCCGTGTCGTTGCATCCGAAATGGTGCCGGGTGCTCCCCACCCGCTTTGGCCACTGTCGCCAGCGTCGGCGCGAAGCGCTACTTCTGCAGCGTGAACTGGTTGACGTCGATGTAGCCGGTGCGGAACGCCTTGGCGCAGCCGGTCAGGTACTTCATGTAGCGCTCGTAGACCTCTTCGGACTGGATCGCGATGGCCTCGTCCTGGTGCGCCTGCAGTGCCTGCGCCCACAGGTCCAGGGTCCGCGCGTAGTGCTGTTGCAGCGACTGGCGCCGGGTCAGCGTGAATCCCGGCTTTGCCGAGCGCTCCGCCACCATGTCGATCGACGGCAGCCGGCCACCGGGGAAGATCTCGGTGACGATGAACTTGACGAAGCGGATGATGTCGATCGAGATGGGCAGACCCTGCTCGCTGAACTGCTCTCGGGTCAAGCCGGTGATGGTGTGCAGCAGCATCACGCCGTCGGCGGGCAGAACCCGGTAGGCCATGGCGAAGAAGTCGTCGTAGCGGTCGTGGCCGAAGTGCTCGAAGGCGCCGATGGACACGATCCGGTCGACGGGCTCGTCGAACTGTTCCCAGCCCTTCAGTAACACCGTCCTGCTGCGCGCGGTGTTTACCTCGTCGAAGGTCTTCTGGACGTGGGCGGCCTGGTTCTTCGACAAGGTCAGGCCGATGACGTTGACGTCGTACTTCTCGATGGCCCGGCGCATGGTGGCGCCCCAGCCGCAGCCCACGTCGAGCAGCGTCATCCCGGGTTGCAGGCCCAGCTTGCCCAGCGCCAGGTCGATCTTGGCGATCTGGGCCTCTTCCAGGGTCATGTCGTCGCGCTCGAAGTAGGCGCAGCTGTAGGTCTGGGTCGGGTCCAGGAAAAGCCGGAAGAAGTCGTCGGACAAGTCGTAGTGCGCCTGCACGTCGTCGAAATGAGGCCTCAGCTTCTGAGCCATGATCGTGTGCCTTTCTGGCCCCCCCTGAGGCCCCCGCGGGTGGCGTGCACCGGTCTGCAGCATTCTCCCCGTGTTATCCATCAAACCAGCCGGCGGGCGATCCGCCCGTTCGTACCCGCCCGTCGGGTGCGCCAACCCGGGGCCGGGGCGCAGCGACGGGTGGACTTGCGGTGTGGTTGGCTGAACTTTCGTGACGAGTAAACGGGTGCGGCTGTGTACCGAGGACAACGCATGAACGTGAACCCCGAGCGGTTCGTTGTCAGCCGCACCATCGCCGCGACTCCGGCGGAGGTTTTCGCAATTCTGGTCGAGCCGTCACGTCATCGGGACACCGAGCCCGGCGATTGGGTCCGCGACGCGGTAGACGCCGCACCGATCACCGGCAGCGGTCAGGTCTTCGCGATGAATATGTACTTGACTGAAGCCGGTGGTGACTACGTCACCTACAACTTGGTCAATGTCTTCGACCGGGACCGCGCCATCGGCTGGATGCCGGGCCAGCTCGACACCGCAGGAAACCACGTTGCCGGCGGTTGGTGGTGGCGTTACGACCTGGTCCCCAGCGGGGAGCACACCGAGGTCACTCTCAGCTACGACTGGAGTGCCACTCCGCAGAGTTTTCGCGACCGGGTCGGCGAGATGCCTCCCTTTTCGGAGGCCTACCTGGCCGCGTCATTGCAGACCCTGGAGCGCTTGGTCACCGGTTGAGCCGCGATCCGCAATCGCGGCTCAACTGCTTGCGCCGCAAGGCTATTGGGCTCACGAGCCGGTGAGTCGAGGCGAACGACGCCCGATGGTCCGACCGGTGGCAGCCGACGAAGATGATCCCCGACGAATTCGCCAAATCCCACCCCCAGAAGTCTTGACTGATTCAAGATAAGGCGTCATAGTGGCGAAGTGGCGTCAACGGCGCACTACACACAAATGCTGCGAATGGCCGATCTGCGTGTCACCCGGCCCCGGCTTGCGGTACTCGAAGCCGTAGACGCCAACCCACACGCCGACACCGAGACCATCTTCTTGGCGGTTCGGACCGGCTTGCCCGAGGTTTCCCGCCAGGCGGTGTACGACGTGCTCAATGCGCTCACCTCGGCAGGCCTGATCCGTCGGATCCAGCCGTCGGGTTCGGTCGCGCGCTATGAGTCCCGGGTGGGCGACAACCACCATCACGTCGTCTGCCGCTCGTGCGGAGTCATCGCCGATATCGACTGTGCGGTCGGGGATGCGCCGTGCCTGACCCCCGCGGACGACGGCAACGTTCTTGATGGCTTCGTTCTCGACGAGGCCGAAGTCATCTACTGGGGTCTGTGCCCCGACTGCTCGACCGCAGTACCTCGATCACAGCCGTGATCGCAGCCCGTTTCACCCACACCCGGAAGGAATGCTGTGTCATCCGATACATCCGAAAGCCGCCCGCCGCACCCGGATACGAACACGGCGAGCACCAGTGAGAGCGAAAACCCGGCGATCCCGTCGCCCAAGCCCAAGGCGCATGCACCGCTGACCAACCGGGACTGGTGGCCCGACCAGATCGACGTGTCGATGCTGCACCCGAACCCGCCGGCGGCCAACCCGCTCGGTGCGGACTTCGACTACGCCAGCGAGTTCGCCAAACTCGACGTCGAGGCGCTCAAGGCGGACCTGGTCGAAGTGATGACCACCTCGCAGGACTGGTGGCCCGCCGACTACGGCCACTACGGGGGCCTGTTCATCCGGATGAGCTGGCACGCCGCGGGCACCTACCGCATTCACGACGGCCGCGGCGGCGGCGGCCAGGGCCTGCAGCGGTTCGCCCCGCTCAACAGCTGGCCGGACAACGCGAGCCTGGACAAGGCCCGCCGGTTGCTGTGGCCGGTCAAGAAGAAGCACGGCAACAAGATCTCGTGGGCGGACCTGATCATCTTCGCCGGCAACGTCGCCCTGGAATCGATGGGATTCAAGACCTTCGGCTTCGGCTTCGGCCGCGAAGACGTCTGGGAGCCCGAAGAAATCCTCTGGGGCGAGGAGGACGAATGGTTGGGCACCGACAAGCGCTACTCGGGCGAACGTAACCTCGCCCAGCCCTACGGTGCCACCACGATGGGTCTGATCTACGTCAACCCCGAAGGCCCCGAGGGCAAGCCGGATCCGATCGCCGCGGCGATCGACATCCGCGAGACGTTCGGCCGGATGGCCATGAACGACGAGGAGACCGCTGCCCTGATCGTGGGTGGGCACAGCTTCGGAAAGACCCACGGGCGCGGCGATCCCGAGCTGGTCGGTCCCGAGCCGGAGGCCGCCCCGATCGAGCAACAGGGACTGGGCTGGAAGAGCTCCTACGGCAGCGGCAAGGGCAAGGACGCCATGACCAGCGGCCTGGAGGTCGTCTGGACACCCACCCCGACCAAGTGGGACAACTCCTTCCTGGAGACCCTGTACGGCTACGAGTGGGAGCTGACCAAGAGCCCCGCCGGAGCCTGGCAGTTCACCGCCAAGGACGGCGCCGGCGCCGGCACCATCCCCGACCCGTTCGGCGGACCGGGTCGCGCCCCGACGATGCTGGTCACCGACATCTCGCTGCGCGAGTCGCCGATCTACCGCGACATCACCCGGCGTTGGCTGGATCACCCCGAGGAGCTGCAAGAGGCATTCGCCAAGGCGTGGTACAAGCTGCTGCACCGCGACATGGGGCCGATCAGCCGCTACCTGGGGCCGTGGGTTGCCGAGCCGCAGCTGTGGCAGGACCCGGTTCCGGCCGTCGACCACGAGCTGGTCGACGAGCAGGACGTTGCGACGCTGAAGAGCAAGGTGCTCGAGTCCGGCTTGTCGGTGCCGCAGCTGGTCAAGACCGCATGGTCGGCCGCGGGAAGCTTCCGCCGTACCGACAAGCGGGGCGGCGCCAACGGCGGCCGGCTGCGGCTCGAGCCGCAGAAGAGTTGGGAGGCCAACGAGCCCGCAGAGTTGCAGCAGGTGCTGCCCGTGCTGGAGCGCATCCAGCAGGAGTTCAACGGATCGGCATCCGGCGGCAAGAAGATCTCGCTGGCCGACCTGGTTGTGCTGGCGGGGTCCGCGGCGGTGGAGAAGGCGGCCAAGGACGCCGGCTACGAGATCTCGGTGCATTTCGCGCCCGGGCGTACCGACGCCTCGCAGGAGAACACCGACGTGGAGTCGTTCGCGGTGCTGGAACCACGGGCCGATGGGTTCCGCAACTACGCGCGTCCCGGCGAGAAAGCTCCGCTCGAGCACCTGTTGGTCGAGCGGGCATATCTGCTGGGGGTGACCGCTCCGGAGATGACGGTGCTGGTCGGCGGGTTCCGTGCCCTCGGTGCCAACCACGGTGGCAGCAAGCACGGCGTCTTCACCGACCGGCCGGGCGCGTTGACCAACGACTTCTTCGTCAACCTGCTCGACATGGGTACGGAGTGGAAGCCTTCGGCGGCCGCGGAGAACGTCTACGAGGGTCATGACCGGGCCACGGGCGATCTGAAGTGGACCGCGACCGCCAATGACCTGGTGTTCGGGTCGAATTCGGTGCTGCGCGCACTGGCCGAGGTCTACGCCCAGGACGACAACGCGGGCAAGTTCGTCGAGGACTTTGTCGCGGCCTGGGTCAAGGTCATGAACAACGACCGGTTCGATCTCGCCTAATCTAATCCGCCGGCGCGACCGAGCGACACCCCGCGAGCCGCCGGTTCGCGGGGTGTCGTTTTCGCTCAACCTGCGGCGGCAGTGACCACGATCGAATGCCGTTGCAAGTGAGTGATCTTTAGCGGTCACGCGACTTGCACCCCGTCTCGGGGTTGTTCGGCAGCCCTGAGGCTGCGTCCCTTCCGCGCTTCACGGCCACCAGCCCGGCTTGGCCGGGTCTTACGGTCGGCTCCACGCTTGACGGCGGCCCCAACTGGGCCGACGACGCTAAC
>NZ_UPHQ01000335.1 GCF_900566055.1 Mycobacterium innocens | reverse complement strand
TCGCGCGCGGCTTGGGTGACCTTATGGGCGAGCGGGAGTCTGCATCGCTTGTCCGGAATGCCGACACGGCGACATTCCGCGGCGACGGCGTCGGCGAACTTGTTGAGCGCGACGCAGGGAATGGCGATGGGACTGATGGCATCGCACGGTGCTGTGGGCGAGGTCTGATCCGGAGGGTCGGCGGCCACCGGTGCGGGCGTGATCAATAGCAGGCTGGTCACGCCGACGACGACCGCGCGCTGGGGCCATCGGGTGCCGGGCATGCGCGGTACTTTGGCACTTCGATGGGCGGGTTTCTAGGGATGTTGTCGAAGTGTTGTCATTGGGGTTTTGATGGGTAACGGTTACGCTGCTGCACGACTGTTGCTTGAGGCATTCGCCATTTTCGCCCTCGTTGCCGTTATCCCTGGGGAGCAATGGGGCATTCTCGATGAATCTGCAGGAAATTGATGGCACACAACCGTCAACTGGCCCATCCATCGACTGCTCGCAAACTCGACCGCCGAGGTCAACATGCTATCTCAACGATATCATGATAGCATGCGATCTGTGGCGCAGATTCTCATCCGTCAACTTGAGGACGACACCAAGGCCAAATTGCAGAGACTTGCCCGTCAACACGGTCGCAGCACCGAGGAAGAGGTGCGCGAAATTTTACGGAACGCAGTCCGCAACGTCGACAATCCGCCCGACCGGCTAGGCTCTCGTATCGCGTCACGCTTCAAAGGCGTAGGCCTGACCGAGGACATACCCGAACTGCGGGGACAGCCCGTCCAGCCGGCGCAGTTCAAAGAATCATGATCTTGCTCGACACCAACGTGCTCTCCGCGCTGATGCGGGACACGCCCGATCCGGCCGTCGTGGAATGGCTCGATAATCAGCCCGCCGAATCAATCTGGACGACGTCAGTCACTGTATTCGAGATACGCATCGGCATCGAACTTTTGACGCCAAGCCGGCGACGCAAGCGGCTCGACGAGATCTTTTCTCAACTCCTCGACGAAGACCTTGATGGTCGTGTGCAATCCTTCGACCTGACGGCAGCGCTCGCCGCTGGAACCATCGCGGCCACCCAACAACGAATTGGGCGTGCGGTGGAAATTCGTGATGTGCAAATCGCTGGCATCGCCGCATCCCGGCACGCAACTCTGGCTACCCGCAATACTCGCCACTTCGACGAATCGGGGGTCGATCTGGTCAACCCCTGGGACTGATGTCGTACACAAATGCGTTGAGAACGCCCCAGATCCAGTGATAACGGACACAAATGGCCGCTCCGCGAATCGTCACGGCTCAAGGCCGAGCGTGTCTCCCAGAAGCGACCCTGGTCATCGTCGACGACCCCGCCACCATCGAGGCCCGCAACGCCGGCGGGGGAACGCCTTAGGCAGTCGACGGTGTCGGCCAGTATCCGACGATTCCGTCGCCGAACTGTAGGTCGGTCTTCGGGAAGTCGTCGCCGATGGCCAGCAGAGGTTCGCCGGCGAGCTCTGCAGCCGCATAGCTCATGCAGTCACCGAAGTTCAGAGCGGCAGGGTGGCGTCCCTTGCCGTAACGCAGATAGGCGCGCTGGGTGGCGAGGGCGTGCGCGTCGGTGAATTCTGCTACCCCCAAGTTGATTTCGCTTCGGAGTCGATCGAACACCATGCGCGCGATGGTTCCGTGCCTGGCGGTGAGAACGATCAAAGTTTCGGCCAGCGTCGGTGCGGCGACCACGGGGTGGCGCGCGCCCGCCAGCACGGCGGCGATCTGTTCCGCGGTCTGTTCTCCCTCGATAAGCGCCACAAGGGCCGAGCTGTCGACGATCACAAGTCAAACCCCGGTTGTCGGGTCGTAACCCAGAATCGTCTCGCGCTCTTCTTTACTGATTGGCGCGCGCGGTTCCAGCAACGGCCAGATCTCGGTGCGCATCGTCGCGAGGAGCTGCGCGGCCCGGTCGCCGGCACGCGACTCCAGCAGTGCGAGCTGAGCGCGCAGCGCGTCTCGAACCGCTCGCGTCTTATTGCCGTGGCCCATGCGGCGGGCAAGCTCCTCGGCCAGGTCGTCGACCTCGCCATCTTTGATGTTCAACGCCACGGGTAGATGGTACCATATCGGATATAGAAGGTACTATTGGTCGGCGGTGTCGAAAGATGACATGTGATGGGGACCCCCTCAGCTCAGACGCTCGTTGAGTTTGCGTCAGAGTTTTTTCGGGAGCTTGAGGAGGTCCCACTGATGACGATGGTAGGCGGGTTTGACGTGCACCGGAAGC
>NZ_UPHQ01000132.1 GCF_900566055.1 Mycobacterium innocens | reverse complement strand
TCTCGCTGATCGAGCCCCGCCGGAAATCTCCGGTGCCGGCCAGCTCGGCATACAACCACTCGCGCTGCTGTTCCAAGTCGCCCAGCGATGGTTCGGTCACCCTTTCCTCCAAGTCTGGTTGTTCATACCACAACCAGACTACACCGCCACCAGCATCAACCCCCGTCACCTACATTCGTGTCGCACACCCCACCGCAACAGTTGGCAACCCCCGGTGCCGTTGGCCTGGCTCGGGTCGTTGACAGGCGCATAGATCGGCCCCGGATTGGTCTGCGAAGGAGTGCTTTCCGCCAACGCGATCATCTCTTGCTCGGTCGGCGCGTGCCCGGTGTTTTGACCGACCACGTCGGCTACCGAAACCAGCCCGCAGTTGTCCTCGAGCGACTGCTGCTGCCAGTACCTGGCGGCCGCCACGGGGTCGCCGTACATGCCGGCGACGGTGGTCGGGGACGCCGTTACCGGAAGGTTGGTGGACGTGGCGCCGGCGGTGACCGTCGACAGCGTCGTCGACGGCTCCGACGGCGCAGGGTGGCCACACGCCGAGGCGATGGAAATACCGGTCACGACGAACGCGGCCCGCACCGCATTGCGCGCGGCGGCTGCGATCCGGACGTCGGGCATGGTGCTGATTATCGATCACGGTCTGGCTGCAGTTGTGATTTCGCCTCTTTGACCAGATCCGCCGCGGCGCGGCCGGCTTCTTGGGCCTTGCGATAACGCTGTTCGGCGCTGTTCAGCTCGCGCTCGGCGGTCCGAAGATCGGCCAGCGCCTCGTCACGTCGTTGCCGAGCCGCATCCCGTTCGGCGCTGCGCTCGGACAGCGCGGCATCGGCATCGGCCTTGGCACTCTCGGCGCCCGCGACCGCTGCGTTCAGCTTTTCCCGGCAGTGCCGAGCGGTCTCGGCCGCTTTGTCCCGTGCCACCTTCGTCCGGGCTGGTTTCGGCTCCGCTTTCGGCTTTTCGGCCCGAGTCACCGCCACCAGCTGCTCCGCGTCGCCGAGCGCGCCGAACCCCGACCACCGCTGCGCCTTGGTCAACCGACCCAGTCGCGCCCGCAACCCGGGGTCGGCGATCGCGGCGTGCAGCGTACTCGTCACGTCGTCACGCAGCGCCGACGACGGGTTTTTCACCTCGGCTGCGGCGAATGCGATGCGCGCCAGGTCGCTGATCAGCCGGTGTTGCGCGGCGGACAGGTCGCGGATACGGTCGCCGTCCATCGCGGTGTGCGCGTCGCGCAGGCCGTCACCGAAGTCGGTCAGGCGTTGGGTGACATCCCGCTGCCCGAGTACCAGCCGGTTGACAATCCACGCCGCCGTCGTGGGCTTGCGCGCCGCGGAGATCCGTTTCGCGGCGGTGGCATCGCCGCGCTGCCTGGCCGCCGCGGCCAACCTGGTGCGTTCTGCAGTGAAAGCGTCCGGCGCCACCGCGTACAGGGTGTCGAGGTCGTCGTCGGCCATGACGTCATGATCTCTCGCTCGGTGGCCCAACATCGGTTTCAGCTGGCCGTGCCGTTTCCTGCTAGCAGCTTTCTTGCTCGTTGGGGTGGTCGGTGGGATCCGGATCACCGCACTTCGGGATTGGCCGGACTGCCGTCGGCCCGGGGTGGCGGCGAAAGCGTCTGGACCCGCACACCTGACGATCACCCCGAATCCACGCGCAGGACAGGACACTCGATCGCGCACGTCGTGGTGAAAGCCGATGTGGAACCCTGGTCGATGCCCGCGTGGTCAATGACGGCGGCAAGCCGGTCCAGGGCGTGTGGTCGACCAACGCCTGGGCGACGATTCCCAACGGCGATTTCGCGTATAGCTGCTGCGACTTTTCTGGCTATTGCGACTTCCTGATCAGCCGAAAGCCCGCACAAGTCAGCCGACGAGGAGCAAGATCGGCTCAGCAGCTGGTCGCTAGCTAGTGCGCTTGAGGAGCGTCTCGTGGACATGCAACTGCAGAAGTGGTGTCGGCGTCCACCCAACGATGGTGAGAAATTGCGCAAGCGCGGTTGCGCACTTTTCGCGAAAGGGGCTTGAGATGACAGTGGCACAGGTTTCACACCGTGCGATGACGCCGCGCCAGCGGCTGACGGTAGTGGCGACCGGTCTCGGAATCTTCATGGTGTTTGTGGACGTCAACATCGTGAACGTCGCGTTGCCCAGCATCCAAGCCGTGTACAAGACGGGTGAGCAGGGTCTTCAGTGGGCGGTCGCCGGCTACAGCCTCGGTATGGCTGCAGTGTTAATGAGCTGTGCTTTGATCGGCGATCGGTATGGCCGTCGGCGCGGCTTCTTCGTTGGGCTCGGGGTGTTCGCTGCCGCCTCCCTGATATGTGCGGTACCGGTCAGCCTCGGAATACTCACGGTGGCGCGGATAGTCCAGGGTGTGGGTGCGGCTTTCATTTCGGTGCTTTCGCTGGCGTTGCTCAGTCACACTTTTCCCGATCCAGGTATGAAAGCACGGGCGATAGCCGGCTGGATGGCCATTGGCTGTATTGGTGCGGGTTCCGCCCCGGCATTGGGCGGGGTCCTGGTTGAGGGGCTCGGCTGGCGCAGCGTCTTCGCGGTCAATGTGCCTCTTGGAGCAATCGTCTGGCTACTCACAGCGTTGAGCGTCACCGAGTCGAAGGATCCTGATCCGACTCAGCTGGACTGGCCGGGCCAGCTGTTGTTTGCTCCCGCGATCGCAGTGATCGCGTACGCGATCATCGAGGCCCCGAGGGTGGATCGGCAACCCGGGTTGATCGTGACGCTGCTGCTGGTGGCGACGGCGTTACTGCTGTTTTTTGTTCAGCACGAGCGTCGCGCCGCCTTCCCCCTTATCGATCTGCACTTGTTCACCGACCCGGTGTACCGGTCGGCGCTAGTGGTGTACTTCGTAGTGATGTCCTGTTATTTCGGGACGCTGATGGTCATCACCCAGCACTTCCAGAACGTCCGCGGCTTCTCTCCGCTGCACGCGGGTCTGCTGATGTTGCCAGTGCCGGTCGGATTTGGGATTGCAAGTCTGCTTGCGGGGCGCGCGGTGGAACGCTGGGGTCCTCGGCTGCCGCTGCTGATTTGTCTGACAGCAATGATTGCCGGGTTGATGCTCTTCGGGATGGCCATTGGCCGCGTGATGCCAGTCGTGATTACTGGCCTGGCCTTGTTCGGTGCGGGGGCTGGCGGGTGCGCCACACCGCTGTTGAGTATCGGCATGACCGAGGTCGATGATCACCGAGCCGGCATGGCCGCGGGCCTGATCAATCTGCAGCGCTCACTGGGCAGCATTTTCGGCGTCGCCTTGCTTGGCTCCATCCTCGCGGGTTGGCTCAGCGCCACTTTGCCCGAGCGTCTGGATACGGTGATCAGCGAACCGGGCGAACGCGCAGCGGTTCTTTCCTCCGTGGTTGACGGCGCAAATCCGCGCGCCCACGCTGCTGATATCGGACCTGGACATCCGATGACTTCAGCGCAGGAGCAGCTGGTCGTGCGCGTGGCGGACAAAGAGTTCATTCGTGGGGTCCAGCTCGCAGTTGCCGGCGCTGCGGTCTTACTCTTGGGCGCGCTTGCCCTCGGGCTGCGGCGGTTTCCGACTGGCCTTCCCACCGCACCGCAACGGGATTGAAAACTGCTATATAGCAATACGATTCGGCCGAACCTGTAGGAGTTGCGGGAGACTCGGAAATGGTGCCCCGTGGTTCGGTCGGCGCTTTTGCCGTACCCGGTGACGTGGGACCAGTGGCGCAAGGGCAGCGCGTTGAACGCCGCCTCCTGACACCGGTATTCAGTTTCCGGCGAACCACGCGGTGGCCACCGCGCGGGTCTGCGGCGGCGGGAAATGGTCGGTGGGCGTGCCTAGTTGGCCCACCTTGACCGTCCACACCGGCGCCGAGCGATCGATGCAGGTCCCGGCGCCCTGGCTGGGGAGCCACAAGACCGCGAGGTTCGCGTCGGGGGCGCCACATCCGTAGACGCCGACGTACCCGTCGTCGCGGCCGCCCCAGGCGCCGCCGTTGCGTAGCAGGCAACGGGTGCCTTCGTCGAGAAGCAGCGCGAACGGATCGGGTGTCGGGATCGGCCGCACCGGCGGGAGCGGGCCGCCGTAGGTCACCCGATGCAGCCGCTTGTCCCACGGATTATCAACGCACAGAAGCGATTCCGGCGCCGACGGCCAGCAGGTTCCGGCATCGGCCGCGCTCGGCGAGCAATAGTAGATGTTGTCGGCCATCGCCGACGGCGACGCCGTCGTGCAGCTATCGACGGCAGTGACGTTGCCCCGCGCGGGGGCCTCGCGGTAACCGTTGATCGGCTGGCCATCGGATCCGACCGCCACGGCGGTGATCACCTGCGTCGGTGCGGGATCGGCAAGCGCCGATCCGCAGACGGAGAAGATCGCGCAGGCAAGTATCGCGATCGGCGTCGCGGCGGCTCGAAAGACGAAGTCCACGAGCCTAACTCTGCTCCACCGCGGGCCGGCTTTCAAAGGAGCAATCCGGTTGGTTGATTGGAGCCGAAGCTCAGGCCCGTACCCCTTCCACCGTGACAACCAGGTGGCGCGGCCCGCGCAGCAGCGGATTCCTCCGGTACGGGGGCGGATCGACGACCAGCCGCGGTGATTCCAGCCGGCCTACCAGTGCGGTCAATGCGATCTGTGTTTCGAGCCGAGCCATGGGAGCACCGAAGCACGCGTGAATGCCGTGTCCGAAACCGAGATGTTGATTGTCCGGGCGGTCGGGCACGAACAGGTCAGGGTCGGTGAAGCGGCGCGGATCTCGATTTCCGGCGGCAAGCAGAAGATTGACTTTCGCGCCCCGTGGGATCGTCACCCCGGCAAGGGAGATGTCGGCCAGGGCCACCCGCGGCGTGATTTGTGCGGGTGGCTCATACCGGAGCAGTTCCTCGACCAACGGGATGACCAAGTCGGGTTCGCGGCGCAGCCGCTCCATCACCTCGGGATGCCGCAGTAGGGTCAGCATCCCATTGGCGATCAGGTTGACGGTAGTTTCGTGGCCGCCGATGAGCAGCAGGACTCCCGTGTCCGCGATTTCGGTCATGCTCATCTGACCGTCGGGGTTGTCGTCGGTGACCCACCGCGACAGCATGGTGTCGCCCGGCTGCCGGCGATAGGCCACGGCGATTTCGGTGATGTATTCCCGCATCTCGGCGATCGCTTGCTCGCCTCGCTGCCGCTGTTGGGGTGTCCCGAATTCGCCGTCGAGGAAGTCTTGCGTCCAGCGCTGGAACCGGGGTTCGTCCTCGAGCGGCACCCCGAGCATGTCGCAGATCATGCACACCGGAAGTGGATACGCCAGGTCGTCGACGATGTCTATCTGGCGACGGCCGCGACAGTTGTCGATGAGGCGCTGGACCGTGTCGGCGAACTTGTCGCGCATGCCGTCGATCCATCCGGCCCGGTGCGGCGGACCGAAATGCCGCATCGCCATGCGGCGTAGCCGGCCGTGCTCGGGCGGGTCGAGCGTGATGAAGCCCGGGATCAGATCCGGCTCGAGCTGGGCGCCCTTGGTCATATCGGAGCCGATCCGCGGGTCGTGAAGCAAAGCCACGATCTCCCGATGAGTGCTGACGACGTAGCTGCCATCCTCGTACTGGGCCACCGGTGTCTGCCGCAGCTGGGCGTACAGCGGATATGGGTTGGCACGATTGGCGTAGTCGAGGACTTGTTGATACGCGGACTGACGCGTCATGACGCCTCACTTTCAGTCTGCTCAGGAAAGGTCCATGACTGGTTCGCTCGTTGCCGCGGCGACGCGAATGTCGCGCCGCGCTCACTGGCTGTGTGGCCGGTCAGAATGACGTCGGGCCCGTGGCTGGGCAGGCCCCGAGTCGGGAACCGAGCCGGGACCGGCTGGGCGTCGGCCGGCTGGTCGAAGCCGGGCGCAACGGACGGGAACGGGGCCGATTCGGCGATCAGCTGTTCGAAGAAGTCCAGCCACATGCCCTGGTTGAAGGTGACGGCCGCGACGAGTCGGCCTTTCCTGCCGTAGGCGGCGACGAACCGGTGCTTATCGACCGAGCCTTGGCTGACGACGACCTCATCGGCGAGGCGCGGCACCCCGACGGACTTGATATTGACCCCGAACTGGGCGGACCAAAACGTGGGCACCGCCAGATGGGGGCGGCACTGGGCGGGGGCGCACGCCATGTTGTGGGCCGCGACCTCGGCCTGGGCCACGGCGTGGCTCCAGTGCTCCACACCCAGGAACTCGAAATCGTAGAGCGGGTGTGGGAAGCGCGCCACGTCGCCCGCGACGAAGACATTGTCGGTGACGATGCCGTTCAGTCCGAAGGCGCGGCAAGCCGCGTCGCAGGCCACACCCCAGTTGCCGTCGGCTGCCAACCCCGAGTCGTGCAACCACTCGGTATTGCGGAGCGAGCCGAGCGCGGCCACGGCCACCTCGACGTCGAGCGTGGTCCCGTCGGACAGGTGAGCGCGCCGGAGTCGCCCGTTCCCATCCCCCTCCAACTCGGTTACGGTGACGCCGCAGCGCAGATCGACGCCGTGCTGTCGTTGCAGCGTCGTTGCGACGTCGCCGATCACCCCGCCCAAAGCGTTCTCCAGCGGAGCCCCGCCCCGATCGACCACCGTCACGGGCAGGTCTAATTCGCGGCACACCGATGCGATCTCCGAGCCGATGAACCCCGCGCCGATAGTGAGCACCCGCCGCGGCTTGGCGGCCAGGTACCGCCGCAGCCGGGTCGCGTCATCGCGCGTGCGCAGCACACCCACGCCGTCGAGAGCGGCTTCCGCTTGGTTCGGCCAAGGTCGGGCGCGCGCCCCGGTGGCGATCAGTAAGCGGTCGAAGCCAACTTTCTGGCCGTCGGCGAGGTGCACCCGCTGCGCGGCCAGATCCAAGCCGACAGCGGCGACGCCCAGCCGCCATTCGGCGTCGAGCTGGCACAGGCGCGGCAACGCGGTTTGGTCGGCCGGCGTGTAGCCCGTCAGGACTTGCTTGGACAGCGGCGGGCGGTCGTAGGGCTCGTAGGGCTCCTCGCCGATCAGAGTCAACTTTCCGCGAAAACCGTTGTTGCGCAACGCCTCCGCCGCCCGCAGTCCTGCCAGAGATGCGCCGACGATCACGACCCGCCCAGGGCGCTGGCGGCTCTCGGCAACCGTGGTGGTCATACTGACCCCGTTTCGTGGGCCAGTTCCGGCTCTTCTAACCGATCCATCCGGATCGCCTGGACCGGACAGGCTGCTACGGCGCGCAGGACCTGCTGACGTTGCGCATCGTCCGGGTTGGGGTGATATACCAGCGCTTCCTCTCCCGCCAGCTTGAATGCTTTGGGCGCGAGGAAACAGCACTGGGCGTAGCCCTGACAACGCACCAGATCGACCACGATACGCAAGACAATTTCTCCTTTGGATCCGGACGAGAGTTCTCGTGAGCGCGTGAAGCGGCGCAACCGAAGTGCCGTGTTTTCAATGCAGCCCTGTCGAAGTCTCCCTAGGTCGCCGATCGACCCATTGACACTGAGGTTATCGACCGATAACCTCAGTGTCAATGGGTGCTCCCGAGCGGACCGTTGAAGTCGATCGGCAGGTCGCTGAGTTGGGCCGGGACTGAGTGCGCCGCGACACGCGGCCGGCTTCGGATGGCGATACTTGTGGCCTGCTGGATGCCGATGAACGCGCAAAGCTCGAGCGCCGAACCTGCACGCAGATTATGTCGAAATCGGTACGAAGCCCGGGAATCGTGGGATGGTGCGTTCCGGCGGGGTTGGGCTGGCAATTCCTCGGGTTAGCCGCTTGACGTCCGCGGCTATGTGCGCGGCTATGGATATGACGGTCACGCTATTCAGCGCAGTTGCCGGTGCGGCGTTGCCTGGCGGGTGGCTAGCGCACGGCGCCGACTAATCCGGACGTTCTCTCTCTCTGTCGAGTAGCTACATATCATCAGGATCTAACCCTGCGGCATCGAAATTACCCCATCGCGGAAAGCCGTCTGGCCACATGATTCCAGCCGGTTGCGGAGCCAAATTGTCATTATTGTTATTGTTGATGTCGACGTTAATGTCATCTATTGAGGTGTCGATACCGGCCGGAGCGTTATTCGTGTTGTCTTCGATGGCAATGCTGGTGGCATCCGTGGGGTTATCAGGAATTACCGGGATTTCAAGGGTGGTGCCATTTACTCGGTCATCGCTCCCAGTATCGATTGGATCGTAGATCGAGATAGCGGTCGAACCGCCGGAGTTTTCGGCATTGTCGCCAGCAGTATCAGGAAATCGGTAGCAGTGGCGCCCTGATTGGATCTACTGACGTTGTAGTGGGCTATATCCGTCCTGGTAGTGATGGGCAGAGGCCGCCTCGGGTGAGCAGGGCCATGGCTATTAGGCTACGGATAGCGGCGACGGCTATCCGACGCCCGTAGTGATGGAAGCGGAACTCGCAGCGGCTCAACCAGTTTCGCCAACCCGACGGTCATGGAGTTGACTGCCCGCCGCCGGATCCGTCGCCGGATACGGCGAGCCACCATCACCGCGACGACACCGACCGCTACTTCGGCAAGTATCGCCCCGCGCGCTCGGCGCTGCCAGCGTCGGCTGCTCGAGCGCCGGCCGAGGCGGTAGCCGACGCCCAGCGCAATCAGCAACGCAGCGATAGCCGTCAACGCGGTCATGCATCGAGGATCTTGCGTCCCCGTCGCGGTTGGGTCACGGGCCAGGCACGCCTTGGCCAACACCGAATGGTGCTACACACCCAGGCAACCGGAGCCGGTCAGCGATCGATGCGGAAACGTTTGAGCCGCGAGCGCGCGCCCGACACCAATTCGACTCGGATCCTTGGCAAGTGAAAGTGAGCTGCCAGCAGCCGGGCAACCGCTTCGTTGGCTTTGCCGCCGACCGCACGGCTCGGGCACGTAGATCGTCAGCTCGGCGCCGGAAACCGTCTCGACACGCGGACCTTGACGAGAGCCGGGTTTGACCTTGACGACGACGATGTCGGCCATGCCGGGTGACGCTATCGCGCCGTTGCGTCCCGCTCTGCGATCTGCGGAACCCCACCCGAGCACGGACCAGCCGTCGCGCCCGTCATGCGAGACCGGCGCAACGCTCGAGTAGCTGTAGCGAGGGCGGCTGCCGAAACGCCAAGACCATGTGTTCGCAGCCCAGCTGCTCGAATTCGGGCAACAACGCGAGTTGGTCGTCGACCTGTCCGTCCATTGCCGGATGCAGGGGCTGCCAGCTGTTGCGGGTTGAGTGGTCGGTAGTTGTCAGTGGTGTGCGGTAGGAACAAAGGTATGAATCTGGCGGCGTGGGCTGAGCGCAATGGTGTTGCGCGGGTGACTGCGTATCGCTGGTTTCGCGCTGGTCT
>NZ_UPHQ01000130.1 GCF_900566055.1 Mycobacterium innocens | reverse complement strand
GTCCTCGGCAACCGCGCCCTCCCCCACCAAACAGCTTGTGCTGCACGCCTTGACGAAGTCACAGACACCCCCGGCCAGCCTCTGGTTGCGGTAAGTGAGAACTCCCGCAACGTGCGTACCAGGTCATGACGCACAACCTCGATCGAATTGATGCGGCCCGGCTGGTAGGCAAGCACCGAGATGAAAACCCGCCCGTGCACTCGGACCGACACCAATGCGAGTCTTCCGCCGGTGCGGCGCATCATCGCGATGGTGACACCCGGGAACAGCGACATCATGGCGAAGTAGTCGGCGTCCGTGCCTCCAGGTCGGACGAGCGCCGCGGCGATACCCAGCGGTGGCGGCCGAATGGCCATGGTGACCGCTCGATGCTGCGGGACAACCGTCCCCGCTGCAGATGACCATGGACTCGGCGCAGGCCGTCGAAGTCGAGCCCGCGGTTATATACCCAGGCGCACTGCAGCAGGCCAGTGGCCCCTGTTGCCCGCTCGCCGAGGAACATGGCTTGGTCGGCCAGGTCAATGACATTGCTGATTTCGCCGGGACCCTGTGTCGGCGCGGTGAGCCGGTCACCCGACGACCATTCTTTGACGCTGCAGGATGCAACCATGACTTTATTCCTGTCTGATTTCGGGTCTAATTCGGAAATTATTTGGTCACCGGAGAATTGGGTCCGCCAAGAAATGGCCGATGGTGATTACGCTGACAATCGACCGGCCGGCGGGCTCACCAGGCCAGCCACGGGTTGGTCATCGGAAAGAGGGCGAACAGTAGGCTCTCGCGGCGCTTCATCGACCTCGGTGTAGGACTGGGCGACTTGCCTGAACGCCGCGCCGGTTCACATCAGCTCTTCCTGCGCTGCCTGGTTGCATCGAAGCTGCTTGGGTGTGGAAGGCCATTACCGCCTGCGCAGCGACCTCGTACGCCCCGGCGGGAGCGAGGCCCGTCACCGAGATCGCCGTGGCGGCGGCCTGCAGGGAGCGGGTACCCAGATCGGCCACCTGGCTACCGATGTCGGCCACCACCGGATCAAATGACATGGGCTGCATTGACGTACTCCTCGTCTGCTCGTGTTGAAGCCGTCTGCCCGGTGGAAAAGCGGCAGAATGGCAACTCGAGAATGGATATTCAATCTGCGCCAATTGAACTTTCGCGTGCTGATCGCGAATGTCTTGGGTGCTTGTGAGACCGAATTTAAGACGTCGCTGCTCTGGTGTCGCGCTTGTAGGCGATACCCGGGATAAGTGACGATTTCCAGCTTTTGCGCATTATGCTCAAGCCCGGTGCCGGCAGCCGGGGCCCGGTGATTGCCCCACGCGGTAGCACAAGCGGCGTGGTGCGCTGCGTCACAGTTGGCCCGGTGATCCCGGCAACGTGCCCAATAGCGCCGCCGCTAACCCGTCCTGTAAAGAAAGTGGCTGGCTAGGGCTCCACGAGGCCTTAGAATTGAACAATCGTGCAGCGCAGCTGTACCGGAGTTTGCGGCAGCAGCCGCGCCACGGGCCCCGCTGATCGTTGAATTGCTAGGCGGTCACGACCACGGTCATGTCCGTGCACAAATACATAGGAGCAGCAGGCAAATGGACACCATGTCACACGACCCGTCGGCAGGCGACATTGGTTCGCAGTTGGTCGACATCGGCAGCCAGGGCATAGACGCGGGCAGCACTGCGGCGATGACGGTGCTGACCAGCCTGATCCCCGCAGGCGCTGAAGAGGTCTCGGCGCAGGCGGTGATGGCGTTTGCGCAGGAGGCCGCCTCGATGTTGGCGTCCAACGTAGCGGCTCAAGAAGAGCTGATGCGGACCGGCTCGGCGTTGACCAACATAGCCCGGATGTACGGTGACGCCGACGACAGTGCCGCCGACGCCCTGGCCTTCCGTGGTGCGGCGATATCCCATTCGGCCGTGGGTGGCTCCGGCGCAACGCTTGGCCCGGGACTCATGGGCCCCGGGGCAGTTCAGGCAGCGGCTGAATCGGTGGCGCGCACGCCGCTGATGTCGCAGATGGTGGAAGCGTCATCCTCGCCGTTGGCGTCGACCGCCGCCACCGCCGGATCATCGGCGATGAGTGGCGCGGCCCCGCTGAGCAGCGGAATGGGCGGCGGCGCACCGGCCGGCGGTGCCTCCAAAGCAGGTCTGACGTCAGCTACCGGACCCGCGGATCAGGACGACCGCGAACGCGACGAGCAGGCCGACGCGCAATCCGGTGAACGCCTGGCCTGACAAACCTGTCCGTCCCGCGCGGCCCGCATCTCCTACGCTTGCGCTGTCCCGTGTAGCGCAGGAAGCGAAAGAGAGGGCGTAGTGACCAACCCGGACATGGCCACCATCTTGCGGGAGATGAAAATCCCGGAGCGGATGACCGGCAGCCAGGCGCTGCGCGACTTTTTGCTCATCTACATCGATGATCAGGAGTCGCTGGCGAACAACCCGGAACGACTCAAGCAGTTGAACGGCCTGCTCATCCTTTCGCACCTGGAGGTGGTCAACGCTCTTGGGTCGCTGGAATCGGCAGCCGCTGAGCAGCACGTGGAGAGGTTCCGGAAAGAGATCAACCGAAAATACCGGAAACGCTGGTGGTTCTAGCCAGGATCACGCATCGTACGGTGAGGTGTGCGCTGGATCGTCGACGGTATGAACGTGATCGGGAGTCGCCCGGACGGTTGGTGGAAAGACCGTCACGGCGCCATGGTCGCGCTGGTGGACAAGCTGGACCGGTGGGCCGCTGACGAGCGTGGCCCGCACGGTAACGCGGTGACCGTGGTGTTCGAGCGGCCCCCGTCCAGGCCTATCCGCTCTTCGGCGGTCGAGGTGGCGTATGCGCCCAAAGCGGCTGCCAATTCGGCTGACGACGAGATCGTCCGGCTGGTGCAAGCCGACGCCCAACCGGATGCGATTGCAGTCGTGACATCGGACAAGGCGTTGACCGACCGGGTCCGGCAGTTAGGCGCCACCGTCTACCCGGCGGAACGTTTTCGTAGCCTCATCGACCCGCCCGCCCCCGGACAGGGTTAACCCGCGCCGCAACCGATCCGGCCAGCCGGGTGGTCAGCGGCTAGGGCGTCGGGCGTCAGCCGCTGACTGCGGCGAGCGCGGCATCGTAATCGGGCTCCTGCCCGATTTCCGGCACCAGCTGGGTGTAGGCGACGTTGCCGTCGCCGCCGATCACCACGATGGCTCGGGCAAAGAGGCCGGCCATGGGACCATCGGCGATGGTGACGCCGTAGTCCTCACCGAAGCCGTCCCGAAACGCCGAGGCCGTCGTGACGTTCTCGATCCCCTCGGCACCGCAGAATCGCTTCAGCGCGAACGGCAGGTCTTTCGACACGCACACCACCGTCGAGCCGGTTGCAGCGACCCGCTCGTTGAAGGTCCGCACGCTGGCCGCACACACCGGCGTATCGATGGACGGAAAGATATTCAGCACGACGGCCTTGCCGCGGAACTGGTCGCTGCCCACGGCGCCGAGATCGGCGCCGGTCAACGTGAACGCGGGGGCCGAAGTTCCGACAGCGGGCAGTTCGCCGACAGTGTTGATCGCATTTCCGTGCAGGGTTATCTGTGCCATGGGCACAGTCTGCCAAGGTCGGGATCGCGGCATGTGAGCAGGTCCGGCCATGGACTCATGTCCTAATTCGTGGGGTATAGGGCGTAGACGCCATACCGTTGTCTGGCCAACACTGAGTCCATGGCCCGCAAAGTGCTGATCGTCGGCTTCTCCGGGGTCCAGGCGCTGGACGTGGTGGGACCGTTCGAGGTCTTTGCCGGCGCATCGCTGCTAACCCACGGCGGCTACGACGTCACGCTGGTCTCCCCCGGCGGCCAGCCGGTGACCACCGCAACCGGCCTTGCCCTGATGACCGAGCCACTGCCGGATTTGAGCGCACCCGTGCACACCGTGGTGCTGCCCGGCGGTGCGGGGGTTGATGCCGCACGCGGCAACCTCGAGTTGATGGAGTGGATCGCAGCGGTTGCGCGTACTGCCGGCCGCCTCGTCACCGTCTGCACGGGCGCGTTCTTGGCGGCGCAGGCGGGATTGCTCGACGGTCGACGTGCCACCACGCACTGGGCCTTCGCCGACCGGTTGGCCCGCGAGTTTCCCGCCATCGAGGTCGATCGCGACCCGATCTTCATCCGCAGCTCCGAGACGGTGTGGACTGCTGCGGGGGTGACGGCGGGGATCGACCTCGCGCTGTCGCTGGTGGAGGACGATCACGGCACCGAAATCGCGCAGACCGTCGCCCGCTGGCTGGTGCTGTATTTGCGCCGCCCTGGCGGCCAGACGCAGTTCGCGGCTCCGGTCTGGCTGCCGCGGGCCAAACGGCCCTCGATCCGGCAGGTGCAGGAGGCCATCGAAGCAGAACCGGGTGGCGCCCACCGCGTCGACGACCTGGCCCGCCGCGCGGCGATGAGCCCACGCCATTTCACCCGGGTGTTCACCGATGAGGTCGGTGAAGCGCCGGGCCAATACGTCGAACGCGTCCGCACCGAAGCCGCGCGCCGGCAGCTGGAAGAGACCGACGACACCGTGGTGGCCATCGCCGCCCGCTGCGGGTTCGGCACCGCAGAAACTTTGCGGCGCAACTTTATTTGCCGGGTCGGCATCTCACCGGACCAGTACCGCAAAACCTTCGCCTAACACATCAAGGAGAACACCGATGACCCAGATCGCAATCGTCACCTATCCGCGATTCACGGCGCTGGACATGATCGGCCCCTACGAGGTGCTGCGAAACCTTCCGCAGACCGAGGTGAGGTTCGTCTGGCACGAATCCGGACCGATCACCGCGGATTCCGGCGTACTGGTGCTCGGGGCCACCCACACGTTGGCCGAAACACCCACACCCGATGTCATTCTGGTGCCAGGCGGGCCGTCGACGCCGGTGCATGCGCGCGACGAGAAACTGTTGGACTGGCTGCGTCGGGCTCACCGGACTGCCGGCTGGACCACGTCGGTGTGTTCCGGCTCGGTGATCCTGGCAGCCGCCGGGCTGCTCAAGGATCGACGCGCGACGTCGCACTGGCTGACCATTCCCGCGCTGAAGGCATTCGGCGCCATCCCCGTCGCCGACGAGCGGATCGTGTGCCAGGACAACGTCATTACCAGCGCGGGTGTATCCGCGGGGCTCGACCTGGCGCTATGGCTGGCCGGGGAAATCGGCGGCGAAGGTCGCGCCAAGGCGATCCAGCTGGCGATCGAGTACGACCCGCAGCCGCCGTTCGACTCCGGCCACATGTCGAAGGCATCGGCCACCACCAAGGCCGCGGCAACGGCTCTGCTGTCCAAAGACAGCGTCACACCGGCCAACTTGACGGCCACGACGATGCTCGCGTGGCAGCAGGCGCTGGCGGCGGTCCGGTCACGGCGGCGCAAGCGGCAGCCGGTGGGCGTGTCGGGATAACCCCTACACTTCGAAAAGCATTACCGCAGTTAAGTTTTGGGCGCCATGATATGGTCGGCGGCAAGCCGGCCACCGGCCTGCAGCCAGGCGCCGACCACCCGCGGCGCATCACGGTTGGGGTTGTAGATGTCTTCTTCGCTGCAGAACAGGCCGTTGCCGGCGTAGCGCAGCCGCGTCCAGTTCGGGAGCCAGAACGGCTCGCCGTTCGGATCGGTCGGGTGGTCGAGCAGATTCCTGATACCGACCCGGTTACATCCTCACCGAACTGGTCGAACCCCTCGCCGAATACCACCGGCTGTGGGAGCCCAAAATACCGCTCGGCCGCCTGGGCCGTCCGGGTGAATTCACCGGCCTCTACGTCTACTTGGCCAGCGAGGCATCGAGTTACATGACCGGCTCCGATATCGTGATCGACGGTGGATATACCTGCCCCTGAGGCGAGCTTCGGTTGCGCGGTATGCGGCAACATTGCGGGACGAGTGCGGCTCGCTGGACCCGCCGAACCGCTCGGTGACAACTCCCGGCCGGCCCTTGAGGCGTTGGCCGAGTTGGATGCCCTGGTTCGCCCGCAAGGCCAAGCCCGCGTCGTGGTGGAGACCTTCTTCGGCGTGGCCAGTCAGCCCCTTTCGGCCGACCGCGCCGACGCCGTGGCCGAGGCGATAGCCGGCGCGGACGCGTCCGCGCTGTATCGCGTCGGCTACGCTTACGCGCCCTTCCATTGCCCGGACTGCGCGGCGTCCTACTGCGGAGAGCATTGGAACTGGCGCGAATTCGACGACGACCCGTTCAGCGGCATCGAAGGCGACTGCCCCCGTGGGCGTTTCCACGTGCTGCCCTATTGAACCTCACCCGACGAGGCAGCGACGTCCGAAACGCGTTCGCATACCGGGTGAATACAGGGCGCGCAACCGCGGGCCGGCGGGTCGCACCCCGCTCGCGTCGCGCAGTTCGTCATCCAATTCGACGATCTCCGCGGCGTGCAATGGCCACGTTTCATGCTCATTCGGTACCCACCACGTCCGGCCGCCGTGGCTAGTGTGGGCGCCCCAACGGGCGGTCAGCCAGATCTCCAGCGGCGAGGGCTCGACCACGTCGCCAATTTCGATGGTGAGCCGGCTGTGCAGCCCGCGCCGCGGCCAACGGCGCACACTGTCATACCTAATCCGATTGCCACAGCGTGTCATTCGCATCCTGGCCCAGGTATAAGGGACGCCGAGGCCGATTCGGGTGACGGGCACGACCGCCAGCCGCGCCGTTTCCAGTGACCGGAAGAGGACGCCGTGACGACCGGCGTCATCGATCGAGTAGAGCCGGATGTTGGTCTCTAGAAAGCTGCCGAAATAGGGCAGCGGGAGTGCGGTGCGGAGCTTGGTGCTCGTCATGGCAAAAGGGACCAACGCCACGTAGGTCATCCCATCGGCGAAGACGTCGGGTCGGGTCCCGGGTGGATACAGCTGCGCGACACTCTCGGGTAGCACCGGCCAATGGACGAACGTCAAATCAGTCCAGAGCTGGTCGAAGATAACCGGACCGCTCAGTGGCGGGGCGGTGACCGGGTACCCCGCCAGGGCCGAATTCTCATCTGGCGCTTGCGACGACGGTGCAGGTGTGGCGGTCATTCGATCATCGTGGCACGCGAGCCGAACGGTGGGACCGATTCGCGAGAGCTCATCAGCGGGGCCGGCGCCGTCAATTCAGATCGGGAGCCGACGGTTTAGGAGCCGTCGATAATCCACTGTCGTGCTTCGTCGGTCTGTGCGGCGGGAAAGTGACGAACCGTTGCCGCCACGAAGTGAGACGTCAGATGCTCGGCGACATCTCCAAGATGAGAGTCGGTGACCACGGCGACCTTTTTCACGTGCTTGTGGTGATCCCGGACGAATCGGAAGTGGGTGACCATCGCCCCGAAGCTGTCCCAGCCGGGAAATCCGGGAGCATCGATGATCAGCCCGGCCAGGTCGCCCGTCGCCTCGATATGGGGGTCAACCGTCTTCGCGAGTTGGTCGAAGTCGTCGCTGTCGAGCGCGGATTTGGGTCGCACCAGCAGGATCGAGTGGTCGGTGTCCAAGTCGTATTCGATCATGTGTTACTCCTAGCGGGAGTTACCGGTTTGTGACCACGCTGAACGGGCCCGAGTTCTTGCTGGCGACGTCGTCCATGATCACCTTCGACGCAAGTCGTGGATAAGAGGCCAAAGTCCCCTCTATGTTGGCCGGTATGGCTATTTCACGGTGTCGTAGCGGGGGCTCGTTAGTCGCCGCGGTGGCGGTGCTGATCGGCGTCGGGATGGCGCCCGCCGGACGCGGCACGGCCGATCCGGGGTGCGCCAACGGGCAACCCGACGCCGTCCCTGCCGGCAAGGGTCAGCAGGTGATCGTCGACTACTTCTCGGCAATCAACAACCACGACTACATCACCGCGTGGGGATACCTCGGTGATCCGGTGCGTGCCAGCTACGGTGCCACGGCACCGGATCGGGACAGCACCGGGCTGGCGACGTTCTCGTCGATCATGCGTGAGCACGTGAAATGCGTACGAGTCACCAACATCGCCAACGCCGCGAGCAGCGACCCGGACATCTCGGCGTCGCTCGGAATCCAGTGGTATCGGGTGACATTCGACGCCGAGTACCTCACGCCGTTCGAGGCGGGCGCGGGCACGCTGCCGCCGTTCTACAAGACCCATGCCGACCCCCATGAAGGAGCGCCACCGCCGCTCATCATCAACCAGGGCACCAGCCCCTGAGTCTTCGGGGCGGGCAAAGAGCTGAAGATGGGAATATACCCCTAGGGGTATTTGTTGGGACTGGTTGGACCACGGAAAGGACCACGATGACCGTCACCGACACTCCCGCCACAGCCATGCCCCGGATAGGGGAACCAGCACCGGCCTTTACCGCCGTCACCACCCAGGGCCCGATCAACTTCCCCGCCGACTACGCCGGCAAGTGGGTGATCTTCTTCTCCCATCCAGCGGATTTCACGCCGGTGTGCACGAGCGAATTCATGACGTTCGCGTCGATGCAGCAGGAGTTTGCGGCCTATAACACCGAGTTGGTCGGCTTGTCCGTGGACTCGCTGTACAGCCACATCGCCTGGTTACGGACCGTCAAGGACAAGATCACTTTCCGCGGTATGCATGACGTGGAAGTCCGTTTCCCGCTCGTCGAGGATGTCTCAATGCAGGTCGCGCACAAGTACGGGATGATCATGCCGGGCGAGGACGCCACGAAGGCGGTGCGCGCGGTCTTCATCATCGACCCAACGGGCATAGTCCGCGCGATCATCTATTACCCGCTGAGCCTCGGACGCAACTTCGACGAGCTGCTGCGAGCAGTCAAGGCCCTGCAGACGGCCGATCGCTTCGATGTCGCGACGCCGGCCGATTGGCGCCCCGGCGACCGGGTGATTGTGCCACCGGCGGGTTCGTGCGGCACCGCCAAGGAGCGAATGGCTGGTCACGTCGCGGGTGTCGAGTGCGACGACTGGTTCTTCTGCACCAAAGAACTCGGCGCCGACGACGTCGAGTCGGCGATTCGAGTCGATGGCCGTGCCTGACACGCCGGGTGCCGGCGCGTCCGAACGGCACTTTCCCCCCAGGCCATGGCGGCGCACCTGCCGGGAGGTCCCGGACGACGATCCGTCCGACTTGGGCTGTCGAGACCCGGATCAGCCGGTCGCTGCATCCTCGAATGGACTGGGGCCGAAGAGGTTTCGTACTGGACCGGCCGCGAGCTGACGGCGCTGCGGCACCGGTTCGGGATGCGGCGCCGGCGTCACCGGGCGCCATGGCAGGCTGTGCGTCGTGACAATGGCAGAAGCGGCGAAGCTCGGCTTCCAGATAAGCCTGTTCGTCGTGATCCTGGGCTACGGGTTGACCGCGCAGTTCGCCGACGTGGGCTACCTGGTGCAACGTCCGGGACTGCTGGCGCGGTCGCTGCTGGCCGTTCTCGTCGTTGCACCCGGGGTGGCGGTACTGCTGGTCCAGATGATGGATCTGCGGCCGGAGGTTGCCATTGCGCTGGTGACGTTGGCGATCTCGCCGTTGCCGCCATTGTTGCCCCGCCGCGGGGAAAAGGCCGGTGGCCACGTCCAGTTCGGGCTGGGTCTGGTCACCGTGCTGGCGGTGCTCGCCGTTCCCGTGCTCGCCGTGGCTGCGACCTTGCTGGGCAACGTATTCGGGCATCAGTACGTGGTCAGCCCGTGGGCGATCGGCAAGCTGATGCTGGTGTCGGTGTTGGCGCCGCTCGTCGCCGGAATGACGATCGGGGCGGTCTGGCCGGCGGCGGCCCAGCGTATCGCGGGTCCCATCGAGAGCGCCCAGCGCTGGGTGCTGCCGGTGGCGATGATCGTGCTGTTGGTCGCCGTGGCGCCGCGGATGTGGAAGCTCATGAGCGGTTCCACCCTGGTCGCCCTGGCGGTATTCGTGGTGGCCACGTTGCTCGTCGGGCATGTGCTGGGCGGGCCCGATCGCCAGTTTTCGGCGGTGGTGGCTTTCGCGAGCAGTTGCCGCCACCCGGCGACCGCGCTGACCATCGCGTCGGCGAATTTTCCCGACACCGACGAACACGGGGCGGTCGCGCTCTACGGCCTGATCACTGCCGGTGTCGGCCTCATCTACACGCGCTGGATACGTCAGCGCGAAGCCGCACCGCCCGGCTGACCTGCCGGACCTGCCCGGTTAGAGAATTCCCAAGCCGTGCAAGGCTTTCCACCCGAACCAGAGTCCGAAAACCGTCCCCACCACGACCATGATGGGTCGGTTGTTTGCCTGCAGGCAGCGCAGGATCCGGTCCAGCAGGGTTCGCGACTGGGCAGGAAATAACGCAGCCAACGCGATGATCAGCAGATTGGCGCTCATGGCCAGCAGCACGAACGCGATGTAGGAGGCGATATTGGCGGCCCGCGGCAAACCCGCGCCACCGATCACGCTGATCGCAGCCAGGGTGAACACCCACGCCTTGACCGAGACCGTGATGACACCCGCCCCGATGAAGAAGGCCTTGGTGGGCGTCGCCGACATGAGCATGCTCATCCACTTCGGTGGCGGCGCCTCGGGATCGTCGTCGCTCAGCAGCTCGCGCGCGGCGGTGACCAGAAACAGCAGGGCCACCACCAACAGGACCGTCGACACAATCCAGTGGTGCGGGTGACTCGTGTCGGCCTTGCGGGCTCCCCAATGCAAGATGGTGCCGAAAATGAGGCCCTGCAATAGGCGGGTGCCGATATGCCCGGCAACCCAGGCGCCGGCCGTCCGCAGATGCGATGGCGTGCCCAGCAACATGATCGTGATCGCGATCTCGATCGGTTCCAGGACGCCGCCGAGAATCAGCGGGATAAGGCTGCTCCACATGGCGGTCACCGGCTGAGGATAGCGACTCGTCGCCCCGTCTCGGCTACTGCGAGCCCAGTGCGGCGCGCATCTCGGCTTCGGCGATCGCGGCGGCAAGATCGGCCGGATGCGGGTCGACGGTGGCGTTGATCCGAGCGATCCGGCCGGTGAACCGGAAATCATGCCCGTACGGTGCGACCGGAGACCCGGTATCGACGCCGACGTCCAGCGTTTCGCCGCTCATCGAGAACCGGAACGGGACCGTGCGCTCCAACCGGCCGCTGACCACGGCGGCGTCGTCGACCAGGAGCGTCACCGATGCGCCCTTGCCCAGTCCCCCGCCGTCGTAATCGAACGAAAGCCCAAGATTCACAGGGCCTTCGGGCAGTGGACCGGGTGCGGTGACTGTGGTGAGTTCGTGGCCCAGATAGTTGTAGGCAAAGCTGGGAATGCCGTCTTGCAGATACAGACTCCACCCGGCCATCGCGCCGCCGACGGAGATGACCACCCCCCGAGCGCCCCCGGCCGGGATGTGCAGCTGTGCCCGCAGCGTGAACGACGTGCTCGTGTAGCTCAGCGTCACCGGTTCGGGGATGCGTACCTGACCCGGGTAGTAGGTGACCGAGGTGCGATCACCGAGCAGGCTCGGCCGGTTGGCGGGCAGCGCCCGCGCCAGCGTGGCATCGCTGAGCGGGTAGACGTCGTACTTGCGTGCTTCGGCGTCGAAAACGGCCTGCAGCTCGGCGAGCTTGTCCGGGTACTGCTCGGCCAGGTCGACGCCTTGGCTGAAGTCGTCGGCTAGATGGTAGAGCTCCCAGCGCTCGGCGTTGCCGAACGGAATGTTGCGCTGGGCCCGGATCCAGGGCAGTCGCCCATGGAAGCAGGACGCCATCCAACTTTCGTGGTAGACGGCGCGATTGCCGAAGATCTCGAAATACTGTGTAGTTCGACGGCTTTCGGAGTCGGCCTCGTCGAACGAGTACCGCATGCTGACGCCTTCGATCGGCTTCTGCTCGATGCCGTTGACGTGCCCCGGCATCTCGATGCCGGTGACCTCCAGGATGGTGGGGACGATGTCGATGACGTGGTGAAACTGGCTGCGCTGCTCCCCCGCTGCGCGTATGCCTCGTGGCCAGGAGACAGCCAGCCCGTTGCGGGTGCCGCCGAAATGGGATGCCACCTGCTTCATCCACTGGAACGGCGCGTCGAGTGCCCAAGCCCAGCCGACGTTGTAGTGGTTTTCGCAGCGTGCCGTACCGAAATCGGCCAGGTGTTCAAGCAGCCACTCGGGGTCTTCGGGTAGCCCGTTTTGAAACGCCGGCGAGCTCCAGGCACCGTGCAGGGTCCCTTCCGCCGAGGCGCCGTTGTCGCCGCACACATAGATGAACAGCGTGTCGTCCCATTGGCCCAACTCGTCGATGGCGTCGACGACCCGTCCGATCTGGGCGTCGGTGTGGGCCAGGAAACCGGCGTAGACCTCCATCAGGCGCCGGGCCACCGGCTTGTATCGATCGTCGTAGTCCGCCCAGGCGGGGATCTGCTCGGGCCGAGGGGTCAACTGCGTGCCGGGCGGGATGATGCCCATCTCGATCTGGCGGGCGAACGTCTGCTCCCGCAACGCATCCCAGCCGTCGTCGAACTCGCCGGCGAACCGGTCGGACCACTCCGGCCACACCTGGTGCGGGCTGTGTGTCGCCCCGGGCGCCAAGTACACGAAAAACGGCTTGTCGGGCGCCGATGTCTTTTGTGTGCGGATCCACTCGATCGTCTTGTCGGCAAGGTCCTCGGTGAGGTGATAGTCGTCGCGCCCCAGATACGGCTCGACGGGTGTGGTCTGGTCGTAAAGCGCCGGCTCGTACTGTGACGTGTCGCCGCCCAGGAAGCCGTAGAAGCGCTCGAAACCGAGGCCGGTGGGCCAGCGATCGAACGGGCCGGCGGGGCCGGTCTCCCAGGTGGGGGTGAAGTGCGCCTTACCGAACAGCGCGGTGCTGTAGCCGTTCATTTGCAGGACCTGTGCGACGGTCGCGGTGCTCTGCGGCAGCACGCTGTCGTAGCCGGGGAATCCGTAGGCGATTTCGCAGATGGTGCCCATGTGGGCGCTGTGGTGGTTGCGTCCGGTCAGCAACGCGGCGCGCGTCGGGGAGCACAGCGCGGTGGTGTGAAACTGGTTGTAGCGCAAGCCGGCTCCGGCAATACGTTCGAGAGTGGGTGTCGGGACCGGCCCGCCGAACGTGGACGCGGCGCCGAACCCGACGTCGTCGAGCAACACGACCACGACGTTGGGAGCGCCGGCGGGTGGATAGGTGATCGTGGGCTTGACGGGTGTGGAATCGGCTGCCGACGGGTTGATGACTCCGCCGAACTGCTCAGTGCCGCGTGGTAGATCAACCACTATGCCTCCGTTGGTCGTCGGGTGGAGCCCTTCTTGATACCGATCCGTCTGGCGGGTTCGGCTTCGCATCGTTCACCGGGCCACTACACGGTAGTGGCTGGAGTTTGTACGGCTCTAGGCAGTCGGCGAAGGCTTTAGCGACCTGATCGGGATGCCTGCCGCAGCGCTTGGTTGCGTCCCGAACACCGGAAGAACGTTCGATGTAGGTAGAGCTTGCGATGTACTGCTGCGCAGGAGATGAAGGATTGTCGGCCCTTCGGAGTCGCCCTTGCCGGGTGGCTTCAAACCGTCACATGCTGCGGATCGGCGACGTGATCGGTGGATCAATCCCATTGTGCACCGCTGTATCCGCTCCTGATGCCTCGGCTCCGCAAGCCATGCTGCCGGGACGACCTCCCGACGTCTGGTGATCAAGATGGTCGTATGAATCGGGAGGTTCACATACGAATCCGAACAGGGGTGAAACTCCCCCGGATACCCGACCGGGCACCTGGATGCTGGCTCCGTCTTGTGATCGGTGCGGTAGCCGCGGCTCGGGATGGCGTTGGAGGTGATGAGATCGGTTGTCGGACCGGTGTGTTGGTTGGTGTGGGACGGCGCTGTTGTTCGCTGTGGGTGAAATGTGGAATCGGTTGTTCGGCAGGCACTTTCTGCCCTGGTTTTGTCGGTGTCCGCCGATAGGTTGGGTGTTGTGGCGGAGCGCGAAGCGATCACGGCGGCCTTTGACGGGTTGGATGCGGCGCTGGATGTGGTGGTGGGCCTGGACTTTGATGCGTTGACGACTCCGGAGTGGTTGGCGCTGCTGGGGCGTTGCGAAAGAGTGCGCCGGCGCCTACCCGTGGCTGAGCATCCGCTGATCAATCACCTGGCCCGCCAAGCCAGCGCCGCGGAGTTGGGCGGCAAACTGTCCCATGCGATTGCTGAGTGGACGTTGACCAGCCGCGCTGAAGCCACCCGGCGGATCAACGCCGCCGCCGATCTGGGGCCGCGGCGCGGGCTGACCGGTGAGCCGATCGCCCCGGCGCTGGCCGCCACCGCCGCCGCTCAACGCGCCGGCGCGATCGGCGCCGAGCACATCACGGTGATCCGCCGCTTCTGCCGGCAGCTGCCCGGCTGGGTCGACACCGCCACCCGGGAGCGCGCCGAAGCCCAACTGGCCCGCCAAGCCAGCCAGTTTCGCCCCGAACAACTCGCCGAGCTGGCCGCCACCTTGGCTGATTGCCTCAATCCCGACGGCAGCTACCGCGATGAGGATCGGGCGCGGCGGCGCGGACTGAGCCTGGGCAGCCAGCAAGGCGACGGCATGTCGGAGCTGCGCGGGCTGATCACCCCTGAGCTGCGCGCCACCCTGGAAGCGGTGCTGGCCAAGCTGGCCGCCCCGGGCATGTGCAACCCCGAATCCCAAACCCCCTGTGTCGAAGGCAGTCCCAGCCAAGACGCCATCGAGGCCGACACCCGCTCGGCCGCCCAACGCCACCACGACGGGCTCAACGCCGGGCTGCGCGCGCTGCTGGCCTCCGGAAACCTGGGCCAACACAACGGGCTGCCGGCCAGCATCATCGTGTCCACCACGCTCAAAGAGCTGGAATCGGCATCTGGTAAGGGACTCACTGGTGGTGGCACCCTGCTGCCGATGTCGGATGTGATCCGCCTGGCCCGCCACGCGAATCATTATTTGGCGGTTTTCGATCAGGGCAAGGCGTTGGCGCTGTATCACAGCAAGCGGCTGGCCTCACCCGGACAACGAATTGTCTTGTACGCCAAGGAGCGTGGCTGCTCGGCCCCGGGCTGCGACGTCAAAGGCTACTACGGTGAAGTCCACCATGTGATTCCCTACGCCCAATCCGCCACCACCGACATCAACCAGCTGACCTTCGCCTGCGGACCCCACCACAAACTCCTCGACAACGGCTGGACCACCCGCAAAAACACCCACGGCGACACCGAATGGATCCCCCCAACCCACCAAGATCGCGGCCAACCCCGCACCAACACCATGCACCACCCCGAAAAACTGCTCCGCGACGGCGACGACGACGAAGACGACGAATCCCCATAGCCGGCACCACATCTTACACATGCCTGTCCGCCGGTGGATAACGTTGCAGCGCAACGCAATACGTGTGCTCAGCGCACCGCGCGAGGCAACTAGTCCTTCAGCAAGCGTGTCGGCTGGAAAGGATAGGGCAAAGGCCTTACCCTGGCTGGGTTTACGACGTCAACGCAGCCCAGCGGGAAAGGCCTTTGTGGTGAAGAAGATAGCGTATGAACAGAGTCGGCGGAACATCACACGCCGGCGGCGCAGGGTGGCGGCGCGGCACGCGCGGGCGGGGCGCTGGGGCGCGCAGCCAGGCCGATGCTGAACTCGGGCGCGGTGCGCTACGAGGTCGGCGCCAACATCGATGCCACCGCTTTCGGCGGGATCGCCGCGGTGCATCGGCTGGTCACCCGGTTGGGGCTGGTCGAGCGGATCGACGAGGACCTGCAGTTGCTCAAGGCG
>NZ_UPHQ01000128.1 GCF_900566055.1 Mycobacterium innocens | reverse complement strand
GCTACAACGTGAATTCGTTCCACATCAGCAGCAACACGCTACTATTAGTGGCTACACTTTTCCTGCCGAGTCGCCACAAAACCCAGCTCAGCACCCCATTTCCCTTATTTACCAGCAGTAACTTCGGATTAGAGTCCGTGCGGAACCCGCTCGCCGATCGCGTAAGCCAGGAGTAGCCATGGACCCAGTCGACCAGCGCGCCCGGGCCGTCACCCGCGACGAGGCGCTGAGCCGCGTGCTGGCATATCGCGAGCGTGGCCGGTCCCGGCCGACGGTGGTGCGCGCATCCCTGGCCGTGCTTGCCGGCGCGTTGCTCATCGCCTCCATCCCGCTGATCGTGCTGCTTCCGGAGCTGGGCATCCCGGCCCTGCTGGTCGCGTTTCGGCTGCTCGCGGTCGAAGCCGATTGGGCCGCGCGCGCCTATGCGTGGACCGACTGGCGCTTCACACAGGCGCGTGCGTGGTTGCACCGTCAGTCCGGATTTGTGCAGGCAGCCGTCATAGGCGGATTGCTGCTGTTGGCCGTCGCTTTGGTGTGGCTGGTGGTCGACGAGTTGGTCTAGCGGGTCTAGGCAAGGGTGACCCAATGACGACGAAACGGGACCGACAGACCGGGCGGCGCGGTTTGATGCAGGCCCTTACCGCGCTGTGCGTCCGGTATGTCGAACGTCTCATGCCGGATCCGTATTTGTTCGCGGTCATCCTGACCGTCCTGGTGGTCGCGCTGGTGGCGCTGCTGGTCGACGACGCAACGCCGGCCGGCGTGCTCATGGCGTGGTATGGCGGCGTGTGGGGATCGCAGAACATCTTCACCTTTGCCTTCCAGATGGTGCTGATCCTGGTGACGGGTTATACGCTCGCGGAGGCGCCGATTCTGAAGCGGGCCATCATCGCGGTGGCGAGCAAGCCGACGAACCAGGTTGGGGCGGCTCTGCTGTGTTTCGGTGTCAGCGCCGTCCTTTCGTTGTTGAACTGGGGGCTCGGTCTGGTCGCGGGGGCGCTGGTCGCCCGTCAGGTTGCCAAACGGCTTGCGGGCGCCCATTTCGGTTATCTTGTCGCCGCGGCGTTCATGGGTTTCATCGTCTGGACGCAGGGGCTCTCGTCGTCGATTGCGTTGGCGAACACCGATGTCGGCAGTCCCATCAACGTGATACACAAGCTGACCGGCATGGTGGTGCCGCTGAAGCTGACGATTTTCCAGCCCTACAGCTGGGTGGCCGTGATCGTTGTGCTGGTGCTGCTCGGGCTTGCGATCCGGCGGATGGAACCGGCCCTGTCCCTCGAGCCCGACCCGGCCGTTTTCGAGGACGAGGGGTCCGTCGCGGCCCCGCCCGCGGGCAGCCGGACGTTTGCCGAGTGGCTGGAAAACCTGTGGATTCTCAACGTTGCCGTCTTCGCCGCCGGGATCACCTACTTCTGGCTGAGCGGGTTTGCGTTGAACATCTCGTCGCTGGTCATGCTGTTCACCGTCACCGGTGCGTTGCTGCACCGCACCCCGATTCGGTTCATCCGGGCGTTTTCGGGCGCGGCGAGGGTGTCCGGCCCGCTGCTGCTGCAGTACCCGCTGTACGGCGGGATCGTCGGTCTGCTGGGTTATGTCCCCGCCGGATCGGGTAGACCGCTGCAGACGGTGCTGGCGGCGGCCTTGGTGACCGGCGCCAACCAATACACCCTGCCGTTTTTGACGTTCGTCGGTTCGATCATCATCTCGCTGTTCGTCCCGTCCGGCGGCGGGCACTGGGCTGTGCAGGGGCCCGTCGCGGTCGACTCGGCACTAGCCATCGGTCAGCGCACACCCGCTTACCTCGGGCTGATCTCGATGTCCGTCGCCGTCGGCGAAGCGGTCGCGAACATGATCCAGCCGTTTTGGCTGCTGCCGCTGCTGGCGATCGCGAAGCTCAATGCCCGCCAGGTGATGGGGTTTACCATCGTGGCCTTCCTGATCGGTTCGGCGGTATTCGGCGCTGCGCTGCTGATTGCGCCCTATGTGCTCTGACAACACAACCGGCTTCCCGCCCGACGAGATCAGCGCCCGGCTGGCGCGCCGACTCGTGGACAGTCAGTTCCCGCACTGGTCGTCACTTGCCATCACGCCTGTGGCCCACCAGGGTGTCGACAACCGCACCTTCCGGCTCGGCGACGAGCTGTCGATCCGGTTGCCCACCGCAGACTGGTATGCGGATCAGGTTGCCAAAGAACAGCATTGGCTGCCGCGGCTGGCGCCGCGGCTGCCGCTACCCATACCTCAACCCGTCGCGATGGGCAGACCCGCATTTCACTATCCCTATCCCTGGTCGGTATACCGTTGGCTCGACGGCACCACCGCGGCCGACGCGGTCACCGAGTGGGGCCCGATCGCGTATGCGCTGGGCCACTTCCTGCGCACACTGCACCACATCGATCCCCGCGACGGTCCAGAACCCGGGCCGCACAACTTCTTTCGCGGCGCACCCGTATCGGTGTATGCCGACGAAACCGGCACCGCCATCGATGAGCTCGGCGGTGAAATCGACGTCGCCGGCGCGCAAGCGGTATGGGCCGCCGCCACCGGCAGCACCCGCGCCGGCGAACCGTGCTGGTTTCACGGCGATGTGGCCGCCGACAACCTGCTGACGCAGCGCGGACGCCTCACCGCGGTCATCGACTTCGGGCTCTGCGGTGTGGGCGACCCCGCGTGTGACACCGTCCTGGCCTGGACCCACCTCGACGCGGGCAGCAGAACGATATTTCGCCGCGCGCTGGACGTCGACGCCGCAACCTGGGCCCGCGGCCGCGGGTGGGCGCTGTGGAAGGCCCTGGTTAGTCTGCGCAGCCACCTCGAAGCCGACGACCCGCACGCTGCCGCGGTTGCCCGGGCCACCATCAACGGTGTCATCGCCGACCACGACGCTGACCGGTAACGGCGGCAGCCGGTACGACGAGCTGCCCGACGTTGTGTGCCAACAGTTTTGACTGTTACCCCTTGCCAAACGCCGCCGGCTGGCATAGGCCTGAACAATGACATCGAACGAATCGCTGCAACCGAACCGCCCCGACAGCAGTGCGTTCGGCTCGGTGATCGACCGACTCGGCCCGCGGCTGCGCGCCGAGTTCGAGCAGTTGCACCGGTCGGAGCGCACCATCCTTACGGCGCTGGCCAAACCGGAGGTCGCGCGGCAGTTCGCCACCGACCCGCTGGCCACCTTGACGGCGCTGAAAATCGACGTCCCGCCGATCATCAAACAGCGGCTCAAGGCGGCGTCGCTGACCGGCGACGCCCCGGACCTGCACCGGCCCCGAGCATTCCAGTTGCCGAACGGGCAGGTGATCACGGCCAACGTCAATGTCCGATTCACCGGCTCGCCGAAGGTGGGTTAAGAGATGTCGGGGGAACAGACGCACGGCTACGACCTCGTCGTCGAATTCGCCGAACAGGCCTATCAGCAGCTACTGAGCGTCGTCTTCGACACCGGCGGCTTTCTGCTGGGCACCATCCTGGGGGGCCTCGGTATCCATCTCGACCCGGCCACGCCTTTTTCGGTGACGGTCTCCTTCGACCGGCCCGGTGGTCTCCCGCCCGGCGCGACCGACGTCGTCGACATCCATGTGCTGCTCGGCGACGCCGGCACACTCGGGGCGTTGCGCATCGTCGCCAGCGTCGACGTTGACACCAGCACCAACGGAATCGACCTGGTGCGAATCGATCTCGAACAGAAGCTGTGGCTCACCGAGATCGCGGTGGCGGGGTTCCCGATCCCCGGCCTCGACGGACTGTTCGCCGCCTTCTTGCGGAACAACGTCAAACTCATACCGCTGGTGCCCTTCCCTGTCGACCACGCCAGCAGCACCACCACCGCAATGAAGAACGCCGACGTGCACATCGTCGACGACACTTCCCCGGCCGACAAAGACGCGTCGGCGTTCCTGGTCACGTTCGGCGGCGGCAGCCCCGGCGACAAGTCGGCTTTCACCCAGAGCTTCATCACCGGGGGCGGCAACGGGGGCATTGTCGCGTCGATGGCCTGGATCTGCCGGGTCATCAGCCCGATGATTGACAGCGCGCTGAACCTGGGCGGCGCGTTCACCAACTGCAGGCTGACCCGCACTGTGCGCATCGATGAGGACAACGAGGTGGATCTGACCGCGTTGTCGGTCACCGCGGGAGACGACGGCGCGTTGCACGTTCAGGTCAAGATCACCAAGTCCGGTTTCTGTTATTCGGCCACCGGCACCGTCGGGGCGAAGATCACCATCGCCGTCGCCGGCGGGCAGCTCGTGGTGGCCGTGCAGGCCGACGATCCGAACGTCGACGTCGACATCCCCTGGTACTGCTGGGTGGCGGGCGCGGTGATCGGCGCACTGCTCGGGGCGCTACTGCCCTCTGTCATCTATGTGATCGTCGGCGCGGTGCTGGTCCCGCTCATCATGTACATCGCCGAAGAGGTGATCGAGGGCACCATCAACAGCGTCGCCGCACACATCACCGACGCGCTGAACCAGCTGCTGGTCCCGGTGAACATCCCCGCGGTGGGCTTCAACATCGTCTTCAGCGACGCCCGCATCGACGACGTGCAGATCGGCTGCCGGATCCGGCCCATCGACACCGCTCCCGTTCGTGCCGCCGGCACCGTCGTCGTACTCAACGGTTCGGCGTTCGATCTCGACAGCGGCCGGGTCGGCGCGCGCGACATGCCCAGCGGCGACCTCACCGTGCTCGGCGGCCCGTTCGATCGGACGGTGCGGGCGGTGTGCGGTGCCCGCTGGGCCCGAACCGGCCTGCGCGATTCCCTGTCCTTTGACGGCTTGTACCGCGCGGCCGTCTACGGCTACGCCTATGACGCGCCCAACCCGATTCCCCTCGCCGACCTGGCGACCATCGACCCCTTCGGGCTGCTGTTCGGCAACCCGTTCAAGGAATCGCTGCGGATCTACGGCGTGCGCACCAACGAAGGCAGGTGGGCGGCTGTTCAGGCCGTGGACGTGACCCCCGACCACATCCGCTTCCGCTATATCACCTGGGAGAAAGCGCTCGCTTCGGTACAGATTGTCGGCGGATTCACCTGTCCGCCAAGTGTTTCCGGCACCTTCGGCGAGGTGGCCAAGCCGGGCGCGGCGGTATTCGCGCCCTCGCCGGCATTGCGTGTCAGCACGGTTGGGACGCAACGTGATCCATGCGACCAGCTGCGTGCGGCGCTCGATGCCGTGGTTCCGGCTCCCCCGGCGCTCAGGAGTGCCGACCCGGTGAAGGACGCCATTCGCGCGCTGCCGCTCATCGATCGGCGCATCGGTACATTCGTCGGAACCGTGGTGCGGCCGATGCGTGCGCAGGGCCGATTCGACGCCATCGCAACCGGTTTCGGCCCGGGGCTGGAGGCGAAGTGGCAACTCGACGGCACCGCGCTCGGAGCGGCCAGCGGTCAAGTAGACCTGGGCGGCGGCGCGATCGCGCACTACCGGATCACCGGGACCACCCTGTTGCTGACCGTGCAGGCCGGCAAGCCCGTCGAGATGCTGCTATCGGTGACCGTTGTCGACGAAGAGGCGCATGTGGCCTCGGCCGAACGGTGTGTGCACTACGAGCCGCGATGCGTCAACCGCGGCCGCCTGACACCGACATGGAGCGACTACCGCACGGCCTGGGCGACGAACTTCGGCGTGGTCGAGGTCCCGGCCCCGCACCCGGTCATCGGCTGACGAGCCGCTAGGACGCGGGCTCTTGCTCGTCGGCCTCCCGGTAGGGCGCACCAAGATGGGGCACCTCGAGCGGCCCGGCGCGACGCGCGGCCGAGATGGCGCTGCTCAGCAGTGGCGCCAGCCCGGCGAACGATCCGACATCGAACAACATCAGCGTCAGCAGGCGGTTGTGCACGTAGCCGAACGAGCTGCCGGTGTCCGGGTCGGCCCAGCCAAGAGTTCCGCCCAGACCGATGTGGCCGTATCCGGGCAGCAATCCCGGGACCGGCGACGATTGATAGCCGTGGTGGTAGGTGAACGGAATCCCCAGGTTCAGATCCGGTGCCAGATTGGGCTTTCCCCGCAGTTCGCTGACCAACTCGGAGGACAACAGTCGGGTCCCATCGATGACGCCGTCGTTGGCGATCGCCCCGTACACCTTGGCCAGCCCACGCGCGGTGACCACGCCATTGACAGCAGGAAGCTCGCCGTCGAGAAACGGCATATCGCCCTGCAGCATCGACATGATTCCCGGGAAATAGATCGAACCGAGCAGCCCGGAGAACGACAGCCCGGCGACCTTCGGCGCGACGAAGTCGATCACCGGCGTCGGGATGTTCGCCTGCGGTAACAGCGTCTGCGCCGCCGTGGTGGGCGAATCGGCCGGCGGACGGCCCAGATGCAGACCGTCGATGTTGAGCGGGAGCGCCAGCTCTTCACGGAACAGCTCCCGCATTCCCTTGCCGGTAACCGCCCGGGCCAGACCGGAAAGCAGCCATCCGTAGGTCACCGCGTGATAGGCCATCTTCTTGTGCGTGTGGTCCAGCGGCGCCGCGGCCAGCTTCTCCTCCATCAGGAGGTGGTCCAGCACTTCCTTCTTGCCCACCCCTTTGAGGTGTGACAACCCGGCCCGATGCCGCAGCACGTCGCTGACCGTGACTTCGGACTTGCCGTTCGCTCCGAATTCCGGCCAGTATTCGGCGACCGGCACGTCGTAGGACAGCAGTCCCCGGTCGACCAGCCGGTGGATTACCGTCGCGGCCAACCCCTTGGTCGCGGAAAACACCATGGCCCCGGTGTCGGCCGTCCACGGCACTTTGCCACGCCGATCCGACCAACCGGTCCAGACGTCCACGACCTGCACACCGTCGATGTAGACCGCCAGCGCTCCGCCGCCGAACATGCGGCCGGGAAACAGCGCCTTGAACGCTCGGATGAGTCCGGCGAAACGGGAATCGCAGGCACCCTGCACGCCGGACGGCAGGCCATTGTCGGTGGTCAAGACGGACGGTTTCGCCATAACTGAATGATTATGCCTACCGCGCGCGCGGCGCATGGGAATGACTTATCGGGTTGTGATAACGATCGACCCGAAGCTACATCCAGAGGCGCCCCAGTGCGTCGGCCATGGTTTCCGGGTCCTGCTTTTCGGTGTTGCAGCTGACGGCCACCGAGGTCCGCCGGTCGCTGCTGACGCGGAACTCGGTGACGAACCCCGCCCAGCTGCCGCTGTGTTCGAGCGTGCCGTCGGCGCGCGAGAAGATGCCTGCGCCGTAGCGGTCGCCGCCGGCGGGCTCGGTTTCCACCGCCCCGGCCAGCTGCTCGTCGAGCAGTTTGGGGCCACCCACCGTGCCGGTTCGGTAGTTGTCCGCCCATCGCACAAGTTGGCTGGGCGTGGTCTGGATGGCCCCGTCGCCGATCTGCTCCCACGGCGAGTCCAGCACCCGGAACTGGGAACCGGTGTCGCCCTTGTCATACGACACGGCCTTGTCGGGAATCTTGCCGAAAGGATCGACCACCATGGCCAGCCCGAGCGGTTGGAAGACCTCGGTGCTCAGGAATTCCGGCAGCGGTCTGCCCGACACCCGTCGGACTATCTCACCCAGCAGCAGGTAGTTGGAGTTGGAGTATTCGAAATGGGCGCCCGGGCGAAACCCCAGCTCCGGCGCCGCTGCCAACGCTTGCAGCGCTTGAGCCTGGGTGGTCCGGTCGGTTGATTGATATCCCTGTTCTTCGAGCAGTCCGATGTAGTCGGGTATGCCGCTGGTCTGGTGCATCAGTTCGGCCACCGTCACGGTGGCGGCCCAGTCCGGCAGATCGGGAACGTACTGGGCCAGCGGGTCGCCCAGGGCCAGCCGTCCCGCATTGACCAGCAACAGGATCGCGGTAGCGGTGAACTGCTTGGACACTGACCCGATGTCGAAAACGGTGTCGGCGGTGATCTTGGTGCCGGCGGCCAGGTCCGCGATACCCCGAACTCCCGTCCAGACCACTTTCCCCTCCACGCCCACCGCAGCCGAGCAACCCGGCTCCTCGGCGCCGACGGCGCCGTCCAACACGGCCTGGCTGCGGACCTTGACGGCGGAGTCGGCGCTGGCCGCGGTGGTGGTGGTCGAGGAGCTGACGGCGGTGTGCTGGCCGGCGCACCCGCCGAGCAGCAACGCGACCGCCAACAGTAGCCCCCACCCGTGTCGCTTGCCGGCGCGACCTGCCCGCCTGTGGGCGGGCTCGACCGGAATCGCGGGGTGCGACGGGGACAGCGACATCTCAGCGGGATTGTTCGTCAAGTCGGACCACTGTCGCCACATCCCCTTCGTCATCGCCGTCACGGACTCGCCGCGTCCGACCGGCCGTCGTCGGATCGTCGCTGTCATTCGCCCGGCCGCACCGGGTACTGCGGCGCCGCCCCGGCAGCACGCCTGCGACGAGCGACTCCGCTGTGCCTTGGGCCATCGAAAGCAGTTCGGCTGCTTGGGCTTTCAAGCGTCTGAACGGAAGAGCCGGCCCACCAGGGATCGGTTCGGGTCGGCTTCGCGCTCGGCGAGCATCAGTTCGATGCCCTCCTCGATCGCGGCGGCCGCACGCTCGCGCACCTTACGGGCGGCGTTGTCGTCGGCTTCGTGTCCCGCGAACTCGGTGGTGTCGATCGGCTCGCCGAACCAGTAGTACTGCCGCTCGGGTCGCGGTACCGGGGTCAGCCCCACGCCGCGAACCAGCGGTGGGCCGTCGGGCGTGCCGAGCAGCTTGGCAGCCAGGAACTGGCTCGGCGCCAGCAGGGGGGAATCGGTGTCGAGCACGATATCGATGCCGTGCTCGGCTCCCACCGAAGCGAACGGCACGATCGGATACCCGTGCTGAATTGCCAAGCGCGCGAACCCGAGTCGGTTTTTCCAGACCAACTTGTACTGCTCGTTCTTGCGCTTGTTGACCTCACGGGCGCCGCCGGGAAACACCATGACCAGTTCGCCGCGGCGCATCAGTTCCGAGGCAGTCTCGCGGGTGCCTTCGACGACTCCCATCCGCGTCAGCATGTCGCGCCACCCCGGAACCTTGAAGTGGGCGTGGTCGCCGAGGGATCGGACCAATCTGCCGCGCTCCCAGAGCTCGGCGGCCAGCAACGGCGCGTCGACCAAGCCGAGCGTGTTGTGGTTACCCACCAGCAACGCCCGTTCGGTCGGCACATTCTCGATGCCATAGACCTTGGGCTTGATCAGTATTCGCAGCGGCTTCATCAGTCGTAGCGCCGCGTCGACGTCAGCTTGGGACAGCGCGGCTGGAACGGAGACAGTTTCGGCGTTCGGCACACCGTGAGTATGCCCCGGCGCCGCCGCCGCGGCATTGTTTTCGCTGCCCTGCGACTGCCCGCAGGCGGTGTCGCGGTAGGGTACCCGTCAGCCAGGTCAGTCGTCGGGGTGGGAGTCGGATATGCCGGGACGGAAGTTCTCCTTCGAAGTCACCAAGTCCAGTAGCGCGCCGGCCGCGACGCTGTTCCGGCTCGTGACCGACGGTGGTCGATGGTCGTCGTGGGCCAAACCCATCGTCCTGCAATCGAGTTGGGCACGCCAAGGTGATCCGGCGCCCGGCGGCATCGGAGCCGTCCGCAAGGTCGGCATGTGGCCGGTGCTGGTGCAGGAGGAGACCGTCGAATACGAGCAGGATCGCCGTCACGCCTACCGGCTGATCGCGCCCCGGACACCGGCCAAGGACTACCACGCGGAGGTCGTCCTCACGCCGAATGCGTCGGGCGGCACCGATATCCGCTGGAGCGGCTCGTTTACCGAGAGTGTCCGCGGAACCGGACCGGCGATGCGGGCGGCGCTGGGCGGAGCGGTCAAGTTCTTCGCGGGTCGGCTGGTGAAGGCGGCCGAACGCGAGTCTGGCACCGCACCCTAGCGTTTCCGGCCCGGCTCAACGACTTTCAGGACGCCCGGTCGAACCGACCTCGTCCTGGTACTTCTTGGTCATGTGCTCGATCGCCTGTAGCTGTGTGCGGGCAAGGTTTTCGCGCACTTCGCCGGCCCGCGCGGCGGCGTCGAGGGTCGGTTGCGCCTGTCCCTGGAAATGCGGCATCACTTCGGCCGCGAACAGTTCGGCGGAGCGTCTGGTCGCTGCCGGGTTGGCCCACTCATGGCCCATTTGCAGCATGCAGCCGAATCCGCCGGACTGCTCCCACAGCCGCTGCACCTGCGCCCGCGCCCGCTCGGGCGTGCCGATCACGCCGGCTCCGTTCTCGTTGATCATGTCGATCATTTCGTCGAGCCGGCCTCCCGACATCGTCATCTGCGGGAAGGCGGCGATCTTCTGGAAATAGCGGAACCAGGGCTCGATACCGAATTTCACGTCGGCACGGGCCTGTTCGTCGGTCTCGGCGAGGTGGAAGGGACCCACCAGGGTCCAGTTCTTGCGGTCGACCCGGGTGCCGAAGGCTGCGGCGCGTTCCTCGACGATGCCCCAGTGATAGGACAGCGCGTTGAAACCCTCGATGGTCAGCGTCGCACCGATGGACAACAGCCCGATGCCGTGCTTGCCGGCCAACCGCGCGCCGGTCGGCGACGCGACCGCGGCGACCGCCAGCGGGATGCCGCCCTCGGAATACGGGGCGAGCTGCAACTTGGCGTCAAAGAGTTGGTGCGTGGCGGTTTTGGCGGTCACGGTCTCGCCCGCCAGCAGCCGGACGACGATGTCGAGATTGGTTTCCAGAAGCTCCCGCGTGTCGGTCGGCGTCAACCCGATCATGGTCGAATCCGTCGGCAGCGAACCCGGTCCCACCCCGCCGATCACCCGGCCATGGGTGAGGTGATCCAGCAGCATCAACCGGTCGGCGACCCACAGCGGGTTGTGATAGGCGAGCGAGATGACCCCGGTACCGAGCCGGATCCGTTTAGTGCGTTCGGCAGCGGCGGCAATGAAGATTTCTGGCGAGCTGATGATCTCGGTGCCCGCCGAGTGATGTTCGCCGATCCAGGCTTCATCGAAGCCGAGAGCGTCGAGATGTTCGACGAACTCCAAGTCGCGTTGCAAGGCCAGCGTGGGATTGGTACCCGCGCGGTGGAACGGGGCGATGAAATATCCGAACTTGAGCTTGGCCATGTCGATGCTCCCTTGCGATCGGCCTGAGGCGAACCTTAACCGCTGCCGACCAGGCTTAGGCCGGTCTTAGGCCGGTCTTAGGCCATCACAGGAGTCAACGACCGCGCGATCAGGGGTAGCCGCCGCAGATGTTGCCGACGCAGCCGCCACCGCCGCCCGGTCCGCCGCCGCCTCCGCCAACGCCCGGAATGGTGCCGCCGCCGCCGCCCGGTCCGCCGCCGCCGGTGGGTCCGCCCGGGATGCTGCCGCCGCCGCCGCCCGGTCCGCCGCTGCCGGTGGGACCGCCACTACCGGACGGACCACCCGGTGCCGGTGACGTTTCGGACGGCGGCACGCTGGACGGGGCCGTCGTTGTTGTCGTCGATGTCGTTGTCGACGGGGTCGTGCTGCTGCTCGGCCCTTTGTTGCCGCCGCCGCAGGCCACGGCCATGACCAGCATGGCTCCCCCGCCCAAAACCGCGAACGCTGTCCTGGCTTCAGTTCTCATCAGAACCCCACTTTCATTTCAGGCGCATGCGCATTTCAGGCGCATGCGCCTAATACCCCGAGAAGCGCTGGCGCAAACGGCGGCTCGGTCCCATGGGAAGCTGATGACAACCGCGGAGGCCGCAGCCGCCCGCTCGTCGGCGTGATCAAATCCGATGCGCTCCCCGACTGGGTTGCGACGAGTGGACCCGCCCCGTCGCGCAGTGTTTCCGGACAAGTGGCAGTAGGTCCGCTGGATCGTGACCATTGCTGTGACGAGCTCACTTTGACCGACTTACCCCACCGCGCCCGAGATTGCTTCCGGCGTTTACTGGCAACACGTTATTCGTTTCGAATTATTGTGTTCAGCGGCCGACTTATGCGTTGCGTCGATGGTCAGTGGCAGGCATGGCGCAATGCGGCGGGCTAACTCAACTTAGTGGTCGGCAAATGGTATTCCCGCTTCAATTACAGCCCTTTTACATTGACCGCCTAAGCATCGACAACGACGGCCGATGTAAAGAAAATTGGCATTGACAACGAATTGTAATCACGGTTGTATAACGGTTCTATATCGTATTGATGAATCTCGTCCGGCGATTTGCCATCCAGCGTAGTTTGTGCGCAACACGCGGCTCCCGCCGGCTGGCCTGAGTAGCTCCGGGCGGCTGCCGGCCGAGAAAGGTTGAAGTCATGAATTTCACAGTCTTGCCCCCGGAAATCAACTCGGCTCTGATCTTTGCCGGTGCGGGGTCCGAACCGATGCTGGCGGCTGCGGCGGCCTGGGACGAGTTAGCTGAGGAGTTGGTCTCTGCTGCGGCCTCTTTCCAGTCGGTGACGGCTGGGCTGGTCGCTGGATCGTGGCAGGGACCGGCGTCGGCGGCGATGGCGGCGGCGGCGGCGCCGTACACTGGCTGGCTTTCCGCAGCTGCGGTGCAGGCTCAACAGACCGCCATACGAGCGGGCGCCATGGCGGCCGAGTTTGACGGCGTTCGGTCGGCGATGGTGCAGCCTGCGCTGGTAGCGGCCAACCGGAATCAATTGCTGTCGCTGGTGATTTCCAACTTATTCGGGCAAAACGCTCACATCATCGCGGCGACGGAGGCTGCCTATGAGGAGATGTGGGCTCTCGACGTGTCTGCGATGTCCGCCTACCATGCCGGCGCTTCGGGAATCGCGTCGGCGCTAGCTCCGTTCAACCGGGCTCTGGGAGCTCTGGTGCAGCTGCCGGCCGCGGTGGCCGCCGCACCGGCGGCCGTGGTGGCCGCCGCCAAGGCAGCCGTCTCCAGCTTCCCGAGCGTGATGAGCAACTTCGGCGTGGGCTTTGCAAACGCCGGTTTCGGCAACGTGGGCAGTGCGAACCGGGGCGCTTTCAACCTCGGTGCCGCAAACCTCGGCAGCTACAACGTTGGCAGCGGAAATGTCGGCAGCTTAAATCTCGGCAGTGGAAATATCGGCAACAACAACCTCGGCTTTGGAAACCTCGGCAGCAATAACGTCGGCTTCGCGAACATAGGTCCCGGTTTGACGGCAGCCCTAAGCAATTTTGGTTTCGGCAACACCGGCAGCCACAACATCGGCTTCGGAAACACGGGTGACGGCAACATCGGCTTCGGCAACACCGGCAACGGCAATATCGGCATCGGGTTGACCGGTAACAGCCTGACCGGTTTCGGTGGGATGAACTCAGGCGCCGGGAATGTCGGCTTGTTCAACTCGGGCACCGGAAACATCGGGATCGGAAACTCGGGCACCGGTAACTTTGGCATCGTAAACTCAGGCAATAGCTATAACACCGGCGTCGGTAATTCGGGCGAAGCCAACACCGGATTTTTCAATGCCGGTATCGCCAACACCGGCGTCGCAAACACCGGCAACTACAACACAGGCAGCTTCAACGTCGGCAGCTTCAACACCGGCGCCTTCAACCCGGGCAACGCCAACACCGGATACTTCAACCCCGGCAACGTCAACACCGGCGTGGGCAACACGGGCAACGTCAACACCGGCGCGTTCATCTCGGGCAACTTCAGCAACGGCTTTTTGTGGAGAGGCGATTACCAAGGTCTGATCGGCTACTCGGGCACCCTGACGATCCCCCGCATCGGCCTGGACCTCGATGGCTTGGGCGATTTCGGACCAATCACCGTTCCGTCTATCGAGGTGCCCCAGATCGGACTGGGTATCGATAGTTCCGGTGCCGTGGTGGGCCCGATTACGGTGCCGCCGATTACTATTCCATCGATTGGTCTGGGTATCGATAGTTCCGGTGCCGTGGTGGGCCCGATTACGGTGCCGCCGATCAGGATTCCCGAGATCGGCTTGAGCGTCAGTAGTTCCGGCGCCGTGGCCGGTCCGATTACGGTGCCGCCGATCAGGATTCCCCTAATTGGTGTGGGTATCGATAGTTCCGGTGCCGTGGTGGGCCCGATTACGGTGCCGCCGATCAGGATTCCCCTAATTGGTGTGGGTATCAACACGCCCGGTGCTGTGGTCGGCCCAATCACTATCCCGCAAGTCACCCTCAACCAGATTGGGTTCTCGCTGAGCAGCCCGGGCCCGGCGCAGTACGTCATCGGTATCCCGGCGTCCCCGCTTGGGATTGGCCTGCTCGGCGTAACTCCCACCGTAGGTAGCATAGGCCCGGGCAGCGTTACCTTGTCGGTAGGACCGATCACCGTCAGCGGGGGCATCGGTCCCGCGTCCTTCTTCCCGAACGGCTACACCATTCCGTCGATACCCTTGGGTATCAATGTTGGTGGTGGTATTGGTCCGTTCACCGTGTTCCCGGCTGGATATACGCTGCCCGGAATCCCGTTGGATATCAATGTTGGTGGTGATATTGGTCCGTTCACCATGTTCCCGGCTGGATATACGCTGCCCGGAATCCCGTTGGATATCAATGTTGGTGGTGATATTGGTCCGTTCACCATGTTCCCGGCTGGTTACACGCTGCCCGGAATCCCGTTGGATATCAATGTTGGTGGTGATATTGGTCCGTTCACCATGTTCCCGGCTGGTTACACGCTTCCGGAGATTCCTTTGGGTGTCAATGTCGGTGGCGATATCGGTCCGTTCACCACTCCGTCCATTACCATCCCCGCAACTCCGCTGGGCCTGGACCTGTCCGGCGGGGTCGGCCCGATCAACATTCCGATCAGCTTCGGGGGCACACCGGGTTTCGGAAACTCCACCAGTGCGTCATCTGGCTTCTTCAACAGCGGCGCGGGTGGTACATCAGGATTCGGCAACGCCGGATCGGGCGGCTCGGGCTTCTGGAACATCGGTGGGAGCCTGGGGAACTCGGGCTACTTCAACGTGGGGCCGCTGGCATCGGGAGTGGCAAACTTCGGCAACACGGTCTCAGGCCTCTACAACACCAGTACCCTGAACCTGGCGACGCCGGCTCTGAACTCCGGTGTAGCTAATGTCGGCGACCACTTGGCCGGCTTGTTCCGTGGCGCCACGGCGGGCGCCACCACCCTCAACTTCGGCTTCGCCAACCAAGGTGGCCTCAATCTGGGCAGCGCCAACCTTGGTGACCACAATCTGGGCAGCGCAAACGTCGGCAGCTACAACCTCGGCGACGGGAATGTCGGAAACGCAAGTTTGGGTTTCGGAAACATCGGCATGGACAACGTCGGATTCGGCAACATCGGCAGCGGCAACGTCGGCTTCGCGAATACCGGTCCAGGGTTCACGCAGGCCCTGCGGAACATCGGCTTCGGGAACATCGGCAGCACCAACATCGGGCTCGCAAACCTCGGGAACAGCAACATCGGTTTCGGCAACACCGGCAATGGAAACGTCGGTATCGGGCTAACCGGTGACAACCAGGTCGGGTTCGGCGCCTTGAACTCGGGCACGGCGAACGTCGGTTTCGGCAACTCGGGCAACGGCAACATCGGCTTCTTCAATTCCGGCAACGGAAACTTCGGCATCGGGAACTCCGGCGACTACAACACCGGACTAGGCAACGCGGGCGCTGCCAACACCGGCTTCTTCAACGCTGGGAGTGTCAACACCGGCATCGCCAACACCGGCAACCACAACACGGGTAATTTCAACACGGGAGATTTCAACACGGGCGATCTCAACCCGGGCGACACCAACACGGGTTACCTGAATCGAGGTGACTTCAATACCGGCTGGGGAAACACGGGCGACGTCGACACCGGTGCGTTGATTTCAGGGAGCTTCAGCAACGGCCTGCTGTGGCGGGGTGATTTCCAGGGCCTGATCGGATACTCGGGCATCCTCACGATTCCGGCTATCCCAATGGACCTTGACGTGCTCGGCGGGATTGGTCCCATTACGGTTCCCGATATCAGGATTCCGGCCATTCCGCTGGACTTCAACGCGATCGGCGAGATTGGCCCCGTTACCGTTCCCGATATCAGGATTCCGGCCATTCCGCTGGAGCTCAACGCGATTGGCGAGATTGGCCCCGTTACGGTGCCCGACATCAAGATTCCCGCAATTCCGTTGCGATTCATCGAAGATGGCAGCGCGGGACCGATCAAGGTGCCCAGCATTACGGTTCCGCCAATCCCGGTGAACCTCAACGCAATAGCTGAGATCGGCGCCATTACTGTGCCCGGCATCCCGTTTCCCGTAATTCCGCTGACGCTGAACGCAAGTGGGGGAATCGGCCCGGTGACCGTCCCCGGCGTCCCTATTCCGGCAATCAGCGTGGGCATCGGCATAGCCATACCGGTAGCAATCGTCCTCAACAGGCTTCCGCTGGACGTCGCCGGCATCATCACCGGCTTCATCGGACCTATCCCGCTCAGCACGTTTACATTGAGCATCCCACTGGCCGGCAACACCACGGCGTCGAGCATCGGTGGCTTCACGATCCAGCCTTTCGGTCTGAACGTGCCGTTGAGCGGTAACACCAGCGCGGTTACTATCCCCGGCTTCACCATCGATCCGTTCGGTTTGAACATTCCGCTGGCCGGCAGCACCAGCACGTTCACCATCCCCGGCTTCGAAATCGGCAAATTCGAGCTAGATATCCCCTTGTCCGGTACCACCAACGCGGTTACCATCCCGGGCTTCGAAATTGCCCGGTTCGGCTTAAACCTCCCGTTGAGCGGCACCACCGACCCGGTCACCATCCCCGGCTTCACCATCGATCCGTTCGGTCTGAACGTTCCGCTGAGTGGCAGCACGAGCGCCTTCACCATCCCCGGCTTCAGCATTGGCGGATTCCCGCTGAACACCGAACTCAACGGCGGCTTGGGGCCGGTGGATATCCCCATCAACATCGCGGGGACTCCAGGGATTGGAAACCTCACCACCAACCCGTCGTCGGGATTCTTCAACAGCGGGACGGGGAGCACTTCGGGTTACGGCAATGTCGGAGCAGGAGTTTCGGGCTTCTGGAACCAGGTGCCGAACCTGCTGCCCGGAGGACTTTCCGGCTACCAAAACTACGGTCAATTGGCGTCAGGGTTCGCCAACTTGGGGAACACCATCTCGGGCTACTACAACACCAGCACGGTCGGGCACCTCGCGGCGGCGTTCGACTCCGGGCTCAAGAACATCGGCGAGCAGCTCGCGGGCTTCTTCCGCACGTAGTGCTGGGCCGCAACCGCACAGGTAGGGGGCCACGCCGCCTGACGGAGGTGTCGCGTGGTCAGGCCGCCTGCCCCACCTCCTACCCTTCCTTGGTGATCAACTTCCGCAGCGCCACGCGGTCGGGCACCAGCAGCTCTTCGATGCGCGGCTTGTTCACCTCGGCGACGATGATCTCGCCGACGTCTTGATTGACCTCGCTGAAGATGCCGTGCGACTTCATCTTTGAGGTCTGATACTGGTTGTCCTCGGTCGGCGTGACGTAGTAGACGGCGTCGGCCTTGAACCGGTGGACCAGCCAGAGGTGGATCAACGTCATCAGCCGCTTCTGCCGCAGCTTCTGCGCGAAGGTGTTTTGATCGCGCACCGTGAGGATGCTGCGGCCGTGCCGGTCCTTGATGGGGTCGAAGACGACGTTGGCCAGCGGCTCGTCGTCGTTGCCGTAGATCCCGAGTTCGAGCACGTCCGAGCCGGCGCGGCGGGGCCGCAATTGCACCCGCAGCTTCTCACCGAGCTGGTAGTGCTCGCTCCACAGTGCAAGCCATTCCTCCAAGAGCTTCTTGGGCACCTCGGTCTGCACCAGATGCTGGTGCTGGGTGGAGCCCTTGCCCATCGCCTTGGTGGTCGCGGTGCGCCCAGACGAGGCGGCCAGTGCCGCGTCGCTGCGCGGCCCGCCGACCAGGGTCTGCGGCGTCCGGTAGGGCGACTCGACCAGGCGCATCTTGCGCTGCAGGCGGGCCAGCGCAAGCATGCCGTCCTGCTGCAGTGAGGTGGCGAACTCCTCGGCCGCGACGCCGTCGATTTGGTGTCCGCCGTAGGTGATGAAGTTGAAGACGAAGCCCATCTTGCCGAGCTCAACGGGGAACTGCTTCATCTCCTCGTCGGTCATACCGGTGGTGTCCCAGTTGAACGACGGCGAAAGGTTGTAGGCCAGCATTTGGTCGGGATACTCGGCATGGATCGCCTCGGCGAATTGGCGGGCATCGGCCAGATCGGCGGTCTTGGTTTCCATCCAGAGGATGTCGGCAAACGGTGCGGCCGCCAGCGATTTGGCAATCGCATACGGAATGCCGCCGCGGACCTGGTAGTAGCCCTCCGGGGTCTTGGCCAGCTCGCAGTCCCACCCCGGGTCGGCGCCCAACTCCTTGGCCTTGGTCCGTGCCGCGTAGAGCGAGGCGCGACCGGCGAACGCCCGCCATTCCTCGGGACTCATGCCCACGGATTCGCCTTCACTCTCACCGAACGCGAGGACGTCGGCCACGGCTTCGCCGTACGTCATCAGCCCGGCGTCGTCCTCCCAGGCGGCCACGAACCGCGACTCCACCTGGTCGAAGAGGTCGTCGATCGATGTCATGCCGTTTTCTCGCCAGGTGTTGACGGCATCGGTGATGACGCCCATGATGCCTTGACGCTCGAGCCAGGCGGTGGCCGTCGCGTACTCGCCCTCGGCGAGCGCGTAGAGAAGGTGGCCGTTCAATTCTTTGACGCCCAGCTCGTAGAAGCGCCGCAGCATCGCCAGGAAGCACGCTTTGTACGAGGGAATGTTGAGGTTGGTGGCGCCGAGCAGGAACGGCTGGTCACGCTCGTCGGCTCGGCTGTCGATCAGGTTGGCCGCCTCGGCATCGGTGCGCGCGACGATGATGCCGGGCACCCCCATGACGTCGAGTTGGAAGCGGGCGGCGTTGAGGCGCTTGATCTGTTCGTCCGACGGCACCAATACCTTGCCGCCCTGGTGACCGCACTTCTTGGTGCCGGGGCGCTGGTCCTCGATGTGGTACCCCGGCACGCCGACCTCGACGAAGCGGCGGACCAGGTTGCGCACGTGCGGATCACCGCCGTGACCGGTGTCGGCGTCGGCGATGATGAACGGCCGGAAGTCGTACACCGGGGCCGCAGCGCGCTGCTGTTCGGTCATGTTCAGCCGCAGATACTCCTGGTTGCGGTCGGCGGTCAGCAGTGCGCGCACCAGCACGGCGGCGTCGTCGGGCACCTGGCTCAGCGGATAGCTGGCCAGGTCGGGACCGGGATCTTCGGTGGTGGAACCCTTGGCTGACGTTGCCCATCCGCCGAGGTAGATCGCCTCGATACCCATACGCTTCATGCTCACCGCCTGCCCCGGCGAGTAGGGGCCGAAGGTGGTGATGCTCTTGTGTTCGGTGAAAAGCTCGCGCAGGCGCTTGTAGAAAGCTGCCGCCGCGGTGCGAGCCACGGTGTAGTCGACCGGGATTGTGCCGCGCTGTTCTACGACTTGCCGGGCAGTGTAGAGCCGGATGATGCCGGCGAAGCGGGCGCTGTCGAAGTATCGCTGCGTCTCGGCTGTCTCTTTGTCGAAGTCTTGCTCGAATGGTGTACGGACCGCAGTGTCCGTTTCGGCGATAGCCATGGGCTTGCGCTCCTTTGTGCGCCCGATTCCGCTGACGCAGAGAGTGTATCCCTGGATTGGGCAGTTAATTCACCGGCTGACCGGGTGGTTGTCCACCCGGTCAGAGACGCGGCGGTGAGGCCGCGCGGCCGGTGGCCGGCACGCCCGGAAGCGCCGGAAGCGCGAGGTCAGTGTGGGGAGTTACGTCCAAGGGCGCGCCGGCTCGTTCAACCAGTCCCGCTGACGCCGGACGAACTCCGCGTCCACGACGCTGCCGTGGCCGGGGACGTAGATGGCGTCGGGTCCGCCGAGTGCCAGTAGCCGATCAAGCGTCGCAGGCCAGGACGCGACATCGGAATCGGCGTCGATCAGCGGATCGGCCGACTCCTCGACGAGGTCGCCGGTGAAGACCACGACCGGTTCGGCGCTGGCGGCCGCGCCCGGAACCACCACCACCAGGTCCGCGGTGGTGTGTCCGGTGCCCAGGTGGGTGACCGTGACGGAGCGGCCGCCGAGATCGATTACCGCGTCGTAGATACCCCGCCGAGGCGGCCGCAAGGCGGCGATCGCGCGGTCGATCTGCACCGCGTCGGCGCCGTATTGCAGTGCATGGGCGCGCAGCTGGTCGGTTGCCGACCACAGATAGTCGACAACCTCGGGAGCGGCGTATATCTGCGCGCCGGCGAAGCCCGCTGATCCCAGCACGTGGTCAAAGTGCTTGTGTGTCAAGACAATATGTGTTACCCGGCAATGGGCGATCTGGCTGACGTCGGCCTGGATCCTGGCCGCTTCAGCCAGCGTGGTGCCGGCGTCGATCAGCAGCGCCGTGCCGCGGCCCACCACCAGGCCGACCGTGACGTCGCAAAACGGCAGCCGGCAGCGATACACGCTTGCGGTCAGCTGCTCCCAGCGGTAGTGCACAGCTAGCAGGATAGGCCGCGAAGCCCGGCGTCGTCCCAGCCATTCCGGCTTGGTACCGGGCGACAAACGGATTGCCGGCGTGTTCAATCACAGGGGACTCCCCGCTTGCGCGGTTGCGGCAGGGCCGGGTGCTGCGGTTCGACGAGCCGATTCGGAGGAACACAATGCGTGCAGTCGTTATCACCAAACATGGTGACCCGTCGGTGCTGCAGGTGCAGCAACGCCCGGACCCGCCGCCACCGGGTCCGGGCCAGCTGCGGATTGCCGTTCGCGCCGCCGGTGTGAACTTCGCCGACCACCTCGCCCGGGTCGGCCTGTACCCGGATGCACCGAAACTTCCGGCGGTGGTGGGCTACGAGGTCGCCGGGACGGTCGAGGCCGTCGGCGAAGGTGTCGACCAAAGCCGGGTCGGCGAACGTGTCCTGGCCGGAACACGATTCGGCGGCTACGCCGAAATAGTCAACGTGGCCGCGACCGATTCGGTGGTGCTTCCCGAGGCGTTGAGCTTCGAGCAGGGCGCCGCGGTTCCGGTGAACTACGCGACCGCATGGGCGGCACTGCACGGTTACGGGTCGTTGCGTGCCGGCGAGCGGGTGTTGGTTCATGCGGCCGCGGGCGGAGTGGGCATCGCGGCGATTCAATTCGCCAAGGCTGCCGGCGCCGAAGTGCACGGCACCGCCTCGCCGGGAAAGCACCAGAAGCTGGCCGAGTTGGGCGTGGATCGTGCCATCGACTACCGCCGCGACGGCTGGTGGAAGGGCCTAGGCCCCTACGACCTCGTGCTCGATGCACTCGGCGGCACCTCGCTGCGGCGGTCCTACGATCTGCTGCGCCCCGGGGGAAGGCTGGTCGGATACGGGATTTCGAACATGCAGCAAGGCGAGAAGCGCTCACTGCGCCGGGTGGCTCCGCACGCGTTGTCGATGCTGCGCGGCTTCAATTTGATGAAACAACTCGAGGACTCGAAAACCGTGATCGGTCTCAATATGCTGCGGTTGTGGGATGACCGTGGCACCCTCGAACCTTGGATCACGCCGCTACGCGAGGCTCTTGACGAGGGTACGGCCCGGCCGATCGTTCATGCGGCTGTGCCGTTCGCGGAAGCGCCGGCAGCGCACCGGATTCTGGCGGCACGGGAGAACATCGGCAAGGTTGTCCTGGTCCCCTGAGTACTGGAATGCCGGATGGCAGCTCTGTTGATTGTCGTTTTAGCCGGCGCGGAGTTGGCTATGTTTCCTCCCATGGCCGTCACTGAGTCCCGCGAGCTCGTCATCGAGGCGACGCCCAAGGAAATCCTGGACGTATTGTTCGACCTCGAATCGTTGCCGCAGTGGTCCTCGATTCATCGAAACGTCGAAATCCTGGAGCGCGACGATCAAGGCCGTCCGACCAAGTCTCGGCAAGAGGTCAAGATCGTCGGCGTCGGCGACGAGCAAGTGCTGAACTACTCGGTTCACGACGACGGCGTGAGCTGGACCTTGGTCAGCGCCAAACAGCAACGCGCGCAGCAGGGCCGCTACACGCTGACCCCGGACGGCGATTCCACCAGGGTTCGGTTCGATCTCACCGTGGACCTGCTGGTGCCGTTGCCGGGGTTCCTCGTCCGACGAGGCGCCAAAGGGGTGATGGACACTGCTACCCGAGGCCTTCGTGACCGGGTGTTAGCGGTTAAGGGGCGCGCCGGCTAAGGCGCGGCGGAGGCGCACGGTTGATCGCCGATCGGCGGCATCCGGCGGGTGAAACCGCTTTATTCCGCAGTCGCTGCGCGCGACACTGTCCATATGAAACTCGTAGCGGCGCACATACTTAAGTCGATTGCCCCGGTTTTCACGGGGCTGGCTCTGGTGCTGGCATTGGTTGGCCGCGGCGGCGACGGCAGCCCCCGAATGCCTTCGTCGGCGCCGGCCCTGCTGACGGCCGGCATGACGAAGGCGGCACCCGCCGGCGGGCCATTGACGATCAGCAGTCCCGCGTTTGCCGACGGCGCTCCCATCCCGGTGCAATACACCTGCAAAGGGGCCAACATCGCGCCGCCGCTGAGCTGGTCCGCGCCGTTGGGGGCAGCGTTGGTTGTCGATGATCCGGACGCGGTCGGGGGAAACTACGTCCACTGGATCGTGATCGGAATCCCTCCCGGAGCCGGCAGCTCCGCGGATGGTCAGACTCCTGCCGGAGGCACCAGCCTGCCGAACTCGGGTGGCCAGGCCGCATACAGCGGGCCCTGCCCGCCGCCGGGCACCGGGACGCACCACTACCGCTTCACCCTGTATCAGCTTCCGGCCACGCTGCAACTTCCCCCGGGATTGGTTGGGTTGCGGGCGGCTGAGGCGATAACGCGAGCCACCACGGCGCAGGCCCAACTCACCGGAACGTTCGGAGGCTGACCGATCCCGTCGGCTACCGGTCGTCCAGTGCCTGATAGGCGGCGTTGTAACCGGGAATGAAGGTGATGCCGGGACCGCCATGGCATCCGGCACTGCCGAGATACAGACCCTCGATCGGAATCGGGAAGTCGCGAAATCCTTTGGTTCCCGGCCGGTTAGGGCCAATCAAATCGGGGTGCAGCAGCCCGTGGCAGAAATCGCCGGCGGGGGCGCCGAACATCGATTGCATGTGGTGCGGCGCGAAGATGATCTGGCGGATCACGATGTCTTTGAAGTTCGGGGCGAAGCGGCTGATCTTGTCGATAACACGTCGAGCCATCACATTTTTGAGGTGGCCGTGTTGGTTGCGGCAGGCTTCGACAGGGAAGCCGTAGGCGAACGCGCTTGCGGCGTGCTTACCGGGCGGCGCAAGACCGGAGTCGTGCACCGACGGTATCTGCAGCCCCATCGACGGATTGTCCGGCACGGCGCCGCGGCGGCACATTTCCCATTGCAGCTGTTGCTCTTCGGGCGAGCCGAAGATGCCGACCGACTGCTGCATGCCGGCCTCGTTCAACAACTCATACGGCGGGGCGAATTCGGGCAGCCCGTCGAGAGCGAAGTGCAGTTGCACGAAGGAGGCGCGGTGATCGCGGCCGGACAAGCGCTAGACGAGTTCGGCCGGAACGTGTTCGGGCGCCACCAGCTCGGTGAGGGTCATGTCCGGCGCTAGGTTGGACACCACGATCGGCGCGCTGATGGTCGACCCGTCACGCAATCGCACACCGGTGACTGCGCCGTGGTCGACCTGGATCTGGTCGACCTTTGCGCGGAACCGGATCTCGCCGCCATGGGAGAGGAAGAGCTCGAGTAGGTGTTCGGTGAGGGCGCCGATGCCGCCCTCTAGATGAGTAATTCCCAACTGCGCGCGGAGTGTGCATCGGCTGCGCCGAGTGTGTACTGGCGGCGGCGACACGCCGAGCGGCGCCGCAGTGGTTGCACTCTCGGCGTGTCGGCTTGTGAAGGATGTGGTTGGAGGGCACCGATGGACAGTTATGAAGACAGACCTCGATGCCCTCCTGACCGAACTGTAT
>NZ_UPHQ01000033.1 GCF_900566055.1 Mycobacterium innocens | reverse complement strand
TCGTCCAGATGCGGGCGGATCAACAACAAACGGGCGGCGACCGGATCGGAGTCCACAGCAGGCAGCGTCATACCACAAGTGTGGACAAACCAAACACAAAAACCTAATTAATTACTGCGCGAGTCCTTACGGCGCCTGCTACGTCCCGTCGCTGCCGGAACTGACCGATTCGTTCGAGTTGGTCGGCATACTGGCCGCCGGCAGCGAGCGTTCCGCACGGCTCGCCGCGCGGCGACATGTTCCACTCTGGACAAGCGTCGCGGAAGTTCCCGACGAGGCGCGGGCCGCCATCGTCGCGCTTCCGCCGCCAATCGCGGCAATGGTGACCGCACAGCTGCTGCGCCGCGGTGTCCACGTCCTGATGGAGCACCCGGTGCGCGCCGACCTACTCCGGGAACTGCGTCAAGAAGCCTTGTCGGCGAAGGTAATTCATGCCGTCAACTGCCACTTCGGGGAGTTGGGCCCGGCGCGCGCGTTCGTCGGCGAATGCCGTCGGGGCCGTGCGTCGAACCCGCCGACGTATGCCTCTGTCGTTACCGCGCCCCGATCGGCGTATGCCACATTCGATCTGCTGGGTCGGGCATTGGGCTCACTGGCCGGGTCGGCACTGGAGCGCGAAGTGGCGCCGAGCGCTACACCGGAACACCCGTTCACGAGCTTCCGCGGGTGATCGCCGGCGTGCCGGTACGCGTGCAATGCAGCCATGACGTCGGCGTCGTCGACGACGGGGGCGACAGCCCCGTACCGCAGCGCATCGAAATCGGATTCCCAGAAGGCAGTCTGCTGCTGCACTCATACGCCGGCCCGGTCATCTGGCTGGAGAAGTTCCGAATGCAGTTGCGTAACACCACGATTCCGCTATAGCGGACGCACGCACCGGAGATTACGGCGTTTCGGGATTGATGGACGAGCGTGTGCAGGCGAACAGTCGAGCGTTACGGGAATTCCGTCAGGAAATCGACACCGGAAACCAGCCGGTCCACCAGACGACCGAATGGCTGACCGCCGTGGCAGAGCTCGCAACGGCCACGCGGACTCGTCAGACCCGTCAGACCCTCGCTGAATGAGCCTCAACCGGATTCGGGTGATTCCAGCACTTCGGAGATGGGCGCGCCGGCGGCGATCTTGGAGCGCACCTTCATCACCTTGCCCGGCATCGCGCCACCCACGACACCGACCAGCACACCATCGCGCTCGTAGTAGGCCAGGAACCTTCGGCCGTCGTCCTCGACGAGGTGGACGATATCGGTGGCGTGCGGCTCACCCAGGCACTGGATCTTGACGTCATACTGGTCGCTCCAGAAGTACGGGACAACCACGTTGGACGGTGCTTCGCGGCCCAGCATCGCCGGCACCACAACCCGGGCCTGGTCGGCAACATTGCTCCAATGTTCCACGCGCACTTGGTGTCCCATCGGATCGCGCCAAGAGGCGACATCACCGAGCGCCCATACGTTGGGCGCACTGGTGCGTCCGGCTTCATCACAGATCACGCCGTTGTCGACTTTGACGCCGCTGCCGTCGAGCCAGCCGGTCGCCGGATGCGACCCGATGCCGACAACCACCAGGTCGGCCTGCAGTTCCGTACCGTCGGTCAGGACCACCGTGTCGACATGACCGTCACCGCGAACCTCGGCCACTCCCATACCGGTACGCACGTCGACGCCCTCGTCCCGATGCATGCGGGCGACCAGCTGACCGATCTGCTCGCCCAGCACCGATGCCAGCGGCGTCGGCTGCGGCTCGACCAGCACTACCGCCACACCCAGACCGCGCAGGCTGGCCGCCACCTCGCAGCCGATAAAGCCGCCCCCGACGACGACGGCGCGGGTGGCGGCCGACGCGTGGGTGCGCAACGCCATGCACTCGTCGTACGACCGCAGCACCCGAATGCCCTCGATGTCCGGGAACGTCGGAATACGCCGCGGCACTAGGCCGGTCGCGATGACCAGCTCGTCGTAGCCCAACACGGTTCCGTCGGCCAGGGTCAGTGTCTGCGCGACGGTGTCGAGGCCGGTGGCCGCCGACCCCAGGCGAAGCGTGATGTCCTTCTCGTCGTACCACTCACGCGGTTTGAGGGCGACGTCGTCGACCTCCTTGCGCAGCACTTCCTTGGACAATGGCGGCCGGTCGTAGGGGAGGTGGACCTCGTCGCTGACGATCGTGAGGCGACCCGCGTAGCCGGCCCGGCGCAGTTGCTCGGCGGTCCGTGCTGCGGCCAGTCCCCCACCGACGATCACGATCCCCTTATCAGAACCGGAGCCAGCCCCGGAGTCCGGGCTGGTGTCCGAGCCCGTGTCTACTTCGTTTACGCCTTCGCTACTGGTCACCTGCAGTTCATACACGATCGCGCGTCAATACTTCAAGGCGCCCTTGTCGACGGGTATCTGCGTTCCGGTCAGCGCGCCCGAGCCGTCGCCGGCCAACCACACGACTACGTCGGAGACCTCATCTGGTGTCATGAATCCTTTGGGCTGCAACGGCATTGGCGGGAAGCTGTGCACATAGCCGGCATGCTCGGCAAATATCTGCATCATCACTTGGGGCTCGATCATCGGGCTGTCGACCGAATACGGGTGGATGGAGTTGACCCGGATACCGAATTCGCCGAGCTCGAGCGCCAGCGTGTTGGTCAACGCAACCAATCCGTGCTTGCTCGCCGCGTAGTGTCCGTTACCCGGCGTGGCCTTCAACCCCGCCGCAGAGCTGACCACCACGATCGACCCGCCGTTGCCCGCCTCGATCATGGCCGGCACCGCAGCGCGCAGCGTCTGCCAGGTGCCGGTGAGGTTGACCCCAACGACGGTGTCCCACTGCTCATCGGTGAGTTCCCAGAGCCGCCCCCAGCCCAGCACCCCGGCATTGGCCACCAGGATGTCCAGTCGGCCGAAAGCCTCGATGCCATCGGCCACCAGCCGCTGCAGCGCCGCGCCGTCGCGGACATCGGCCTCGCGCGCCAGCACCTTGCGGCCCTCCGCCTCCACCGCGCGGACGGTGTCGTTGAGGTCCTCCGGCGTGGCCGCGGGGTAGGTGAGACAGTCCGACGCCGGCGCACAGATGTCCAGCGCGATGATGTCGGCCCCCTCCCGGGCCAGCCGCACCGCGTGCGACCGTCCCTGAGCGCGGGCAGCTCCGGTGACGAATGCGACCCGTCCCTGTAGTGATCCAGCCACGTGCACCCCTTCCGCCGCCTGTCAGGCTAGCAGCGGAATTGGAACGTGTTCTAACACCTGGCTTCACGGGTGCGCGCCGGGGCCGGCAGGGCGCAGTAGGCACACACCGAAAGCCCCACTCGAGCAAGCTGGACGGCCGTTCGGATCGCCGCTAGCGGATCCAACGAGCCCGGCGACTGGCCCGCTCAGATCTCCGCGATGATCTGCGCGCGCCGGCTGGCATACTCCTGATCGTTCACCACGCCACTGGCCCGCAGCGACTCCAGCTCCTGCAGCCGCTCGGCGATCGACGCCTGCGAGGCGGCCGGCTGGGACCCCGGTGCCTGCTGCTCGGCCGCCCGTCGTACCACCGCTTGGATCTGCTGACGCAACGCCGGATTCGACCGGATGTCGACCATTCGGTTGAGTGGAATGCCATTGGCCTTCAGGATCTGCAGGATCTCCATCAACGGGCCGGCCTGCCCGCTCAAGTCGTAGGTCCGGTTGTCCTCGGCCAGGGTGAACTGCGCCGGGAGCAGGCCGTTGACCAGAGCGCTGCGCTCCCAGTCGATCAGGTATTGCTGGGTGGTCGGATCGACCAGGACGACAAGCTTGCGCGCGGTCAGGTTGCCGAGCCGGGTCACGCTGGCGATGACCCGGTCTTCGCTGTCGAACGGCACGATGCCGGGTCCGGCGATATGCAGGTGCACCTTGACCACCGGTTGGTCATTGATCCTGGTCCCGGTTTCGGTGAGGCCGGTTATTTGCGCGAGCGCCAACACACCGTGCTGCTCGAGTTCGGCCGTCTTGGCCGCCGTCTTGGCGCCCCAGTTGGTCAATGCCAGCGCGATCAGCACATCTGCCGCGGTGATCAGGAGACCGACATAGAACATCCATGACAGCAGGCTGCCCAGGCCCAGCGTGAAATAGACGATCAGGAAGATCGGCCCGACCAGACCACCGCACAACAGCACCAACACCTGCATCTTGATATAGCGCGCCAGCATGTGCCTGCTCCTCGCTTCACGGTTGGGTCGTGTCAGATTTGCGCGCATGCTCGGCTACCGATCACATACTGCGCCGCGGGCCCGGTCGCTTGCCGAGGGCAACAAGCACCAGGCCCGGATTGCCGTGATCGGCAATCCGGGCCTGGTGATGAACCGGTTAGCGCTACTTGATGATCTTGGTGACCCGGCCGGCGCCGACGGTACGGCCGCCTTCACGGATCGCGAACCGAAGACCTTCGTCCATGGCCACGGGCTGGATCAGCTTCACCGAGATGTTGGTGTTGTCACCGGGCATCACCATCTCGGTGCCCTCCGGCAGCGTCACCACACCGGTCACGTCGGTGGTACGGAAGTAGAACTGCGGACGGTAGTTGTTGAAGAACGGCGTGTGCCGGCCGCCCTCGTCCTTGGAAAGGATGTAGACCTGGCCCTCGAACTCGGTGTGCGGGGTGGTGGTGCCGGGCTTGATGACGACCTGGCCGCGCTCGACATCCTCACGCTTGACGCCACGCAGCAGCAGCCCGACATTGTCACCGGCCTGCCCTTGGTCGAGCAGCTTGCGGAACATCTCCACACCGGTGACCGTGGTCTTGGTGGTCGTCGGGCGGATGCCGACGATCTCGACTTCCTCGTTGACGTTGACCACGCCGCGCTCCACACGACCGGTGACCACGGTGCCGCGGCCGGTGATCGTGAAGACGTCCTCGACGGGCATCAGGAACGGCTTATCGGTCTCACGGACCGGGTCGGGGATCGACTCGTCGACCGCATCCATCAGCTGCTCCACCGACTCCACCCACTTGGGGTCACCCTCGAGAGCCTTCAGTGCCGAGACCCGCACTACCGGGGCGTCCTCGTCGAACTCCTGGGCGGCCAGCAGCTCGCGGACCTCCATCTCGACGAGCTCGAGCAGCTCCTCGTCGTCGACGGCGTCGGCCTTGTTCAGCGCGACCAAGATGTAGGGCACACCCACCTGACGCGCGAGCAGCACGTGCTCACGGGTCTGCGGCATCGGGCCGTCCGTGGCGGCGACCACCAGGATCGCGCCGTCCATCTGGGCGGCGCCGGTGATCATGTTCTTGATGTAGTCGGCGTGGCCGGGCGCGTCGACGTGTGCATAGTGCCGCTTCTCGGTCTGGTACTCCACGTGCGCGATGTTGATGGTGATACCGCGCTGACGCTCCTCAGGCGCGTTGTCGATCTGGTCGAACGCCTTCGACTCGTTCAGGTCCGGGAACTTGTCGTGCAGGACCTTGGTGATAGCCGCGGTCAGGGTGGTCTTGCCGTGGTCAACGTGACCGATGGTCCCGATGTTGACGTGGGGCTTGGTCCGCTGGAACTTCGCCTTCGCCACTGTTGTGTCCTCCTGGACTGTTGGTGCTTATAAAAGCAGTGTTGATGTTTTCAGTTATGCCGCCGTGGTAACCGAGCTAGCTTACGCGCAACGCTCGGCTCACTCGCCCGTCGCCTTCGCGATGATCTCCTTCGACACCTGAGCCGGCACTTCGGCGTAGGAATCGAACACCATCGAGTAGTTCGCCCGGCCTTGTGTCTTGGACCGCAGGTCGCCGACGTAGCCGAACATCTCCGACAGCGGCACGTGCGCCTTGACTACGCGCGAACCGCCCCGCTCCTCCATGGCCTGAATTTGACCACGACGGGAGTTCAAATCGCCGATCACATCGCCCATGTAGGTTTCGGGCGTGGTGACCTCGACGGCCATAATCGGCTCCAGGATGACCGGCTGCGCCTGTGCCGCCGCCTTCTTCAGCGCCTGCGAACCGGCGATTTTGAAGGCCATTTCCGACGAGTCGACATCGTGATAAGCGCCGTCGAGCAGCGTGACCTTCAGATTGACCAGCGGGTAGCCGGCCAACACGCCGTATTGCATTGCGTCTTGCGCGCCGGCGTCCACCGAGGGGATGTACTCACGCGGGATGCGCCCACCGGTGACCTTGTTCTCGAACTCGTAGGTGGCGCCGTCTTCGCCGGTAAACGGCTCGAGTTTGATGATCACCTTGGCGAACTGGCCCGATCCGCCGGTCTGCTTCTTGTGCGTGTACTCGACGGTGTCCACCACGCGGCGAATGGTCTCCTTGTAGGCCACCTGCGGCTTACCGACGTTGGCCTCGACCTTGAATTCCCGGCGCATGCGGTCCACCAGGATATCCAGGTGCAGCTCGCCCATGCCGCCGATCACGGTCTGGCCGGTTTCTTGATCCAGATGCACCTTGAAGGTGGGGTCCTCCTCGGCGAGCTTCTGGATCGACAGGCTCAGTTTCTCCTGGTCGCTCTTGGTCTTGGGCTCGATGGCCACCTCGATCACCGGCGCAGGGAAGGTCATCGACTCCAGCACGATCTGCTTGTTCGGGTCGCACAGGGTGTCACCGGTGGTGGTGTCCTTGAGGCCGATCACCGCATAGATGTGGCCCGCGCTGGCTCGTTCGACAGGGTTTTCTTTGTTGGAATGCATCTGGAACAGCTTGCCCAGCCGCTCCTTTTTACCCTTGGTGGCATTGATGACCTGGCTGCCCGACTCGACGGTGCCCGAGTACACCCGGATGTAGGTGAGCTTGCCGAAGAACGGGTGCGTAGCGATCTTGAAAGCAAGCGCAGCGAACGGCTCGTCGGTGGTTGGGTTGCGCACCACCTCCTCGTCCTCCTTGCCAGGCGCGTGCCCGACGGCGGGCGGAACGTCCAGCGGCGACGGCAGGTAATCCACCACGGCGTCGAGCATCGGCTGCACGCCCTTGTTCTTGAAGGCGCTGCCGCACAGTACCGGGTAGATCTCACTGGCGATCGTCAGCTTGCGGATCCCGGCCTTGATCTCCGCGACGGTGAGTTCCTCGCCGCCGAGGTACTTTTCCAATAACTCCTCGTCGGCCTCTGCGACGGTCTCGATTAGCTTGGTGCGGTATTCCTCCGCCTTTTCGGCAAGATCGGCCGGAATTTCGACGGTGTCGTAGGTCTCGCCTAGTTTGGTTTCACCGCGCCACACCTTGGCGTTCATCTCGACCAGGTCCACGACGCCTTCGAAGTCGGCCTCCGCGCCGATGGGCAGCTGGATCGGGATAGCCTTGGCCCCCAGCCGCTCCTCCATCGTGCGCACCGAAAAATAGAAATCGGCGCCGATCTTGTCCATCTTGTTGACGAAGCAGATGCGCGGCACGTCGTATTTGTCGGCTTGGCGCCAGACTTGCTCGGACTGCGGCTCGACGCCCTCTTTCCCGTCGAAAACGGCGACTGCCCCGTCGAGCACCCGCAGATTGCGCTCCACCTCGACGGTGAAGTCGACGTGTCCCGGCGTGTCAATGATATTGAGCTGGTTGTCTTTCCAGAACGTCGTCGTCGCAGCAGAGGTGATGGTGATACCGCGCTCCTGCTCCTGCTCCATCCAGTCCATCGTCGCGGCGCCGTCATGCACCTCACCGATCTTGTAGTTGATGCCGGTGTAGTACAGGATTCGCTCGGTCGTCGTGGTTTTGCCAGCATCGATGTGTGCCATGATGCCGAAGTTGCGGACCCTGCTCAGGTCAGTTAGCACGTCCTTCTGTGCCACAGAAGTCTTCCCACTCTTTCGGTTGCGTAGTTAGGTCGCGTTAGGTCGCTGTCCGTTGCGCCCGGCCGCTTTTCGCCGGCGGCTCTCACCAGCGATAATGCGCAAAGGCGCGGTTCGCCTCGGCCATCTTGTGGGTGTCCTCACGCCGCTTGACAGAGGCCCCGAGGCCGTTGCTGGCATCCAGAATCTCGTTTGCCAACCGTTCGATCATCGTCTTCTCCCGGCGTTGCCGCGAGTAGCCGACGAGCCAGCGCAGCGCGAGCGTGGTCGACCGGTCCGGGCGCACCTCGACCGGCACCTGGTAGGTCGCACCACCCACGCGGCGGCTGCGGACCTCCAAGGCCGGTTTGACGTTGTCGAGAGCGCGCTTGAGGGTGATAACGGGATCGGTGCCGGTTTTGTCGCGGGCTTGTTCGAGCGCTCCATAAACAATGCGCTCGGCGAGCGATTTCTTCCCCTTCAGCAGAACCTTGTTCACCAGTTGGGTGACCAGCTGCGACCCGTACACCGGGTCGTTGACCAACGGACGCTTGGGCGCCGGCCCCTTGCGCGGCATCAGCTCTTCTCCTTCTTGGCGCCGTAACGGCTGCGAGCCTGCTTGCGGTTCTTCACTCCCTGGGTGTCGAGCGAACCGCGGATGATTTTGTACCGCACACCGGGCAGGTCCTTCACCCGGCCGCCACGCACCAGCACCATCGAGTGCTCCTGCAGGTTGTGGCCCTCGCCGGGGATGTACGCCGTGACCTCAACCTGACTCGTCAGCTTCACCCGCGCGACCTTGCGAAGCGCCGAGTTCGGCTTCTTCGGAGTGGTGGTGTACACCCGAGTGCACACGCCACGGCGCTGCGGGCTGCCCTTGAGGGCCGCGGTCTTGACCTTGGCGATCTTGTCCCGACGACCCTTTCGGACCAGCTGCTGAATGGTTGGCATCTACCGGCTTTCTGTGTCGCTGTCTGAGGGTCCGGCTCCGGTCCCCGTATCGTTATCCAGTCCTTGTACTGCAGTTATGCCCTGCCTCGGAGTCAACGCCGTATAAACGCCGTACCCCGCTGCCGGGTGTGTCGCATGCGGTTGGCCTCCGAACTCAACCCGCCTCGTCCATGACATCTCGGTGACATCATGGACATGCAAATTGGCCCGGCATCCACGCCCTCAAGTCGGGCGCTGTAGGCCGCCAGGCACGAGCAACCACAATACCGCTCGCCGGTCAGGCAGGTCAAAGTGGTGCCCGAACCAAGCGGAGATCCATTACCCGGGCGTCCCCAATCAGCGTTAGGCCTGCTTGGCACCGTGCTCCGCGGTGCGCTTTTCCATCCCCGCCGCCAGGCGCAACACCATGTCGGAGAACACCGCGTCGGTATCGATCTCATCCATCACGCCGGTCATTTCCAGCAGCACAAACCCGTGTAGCGCCGACCAGAACTCCAGCGCCGCGTAAAAGGCCTCTTCGCCTTCCAGGCCGTAGGAGGACAGCACAGCGATCACCGGCGCGGCGGCACTTCTGGTCGCCGCGGCGTAGTCGGGATCGTCCCCGCCCAACGGCATCCGGGTGAATGCCGAGTACCGACCCGGATGATGGTGGGCATAGCTGCGGTACGCACCGGCCATCACCAATACCGCGTCATCGCGGGCACGCCCCTCGCCGACCCTGTTCAGCATCGTGATGATGTCGTCGATCACCCGAACCCGCACCGCGCGGCGCAGGTCCTCGAGGCTGTCCACGTGGTTGTACAGCGACGGCCCTTTGGTCCCCAGTTGGGTCGCCAACGCGTTGATGGTCAGCGAATCCCAGCCCTCCCGGTCCAGGAAAGTCAGGGCACCCTCGACGATGGAATCTCGGCTCAACTTGGCCGGCCGCGCCGCGGCTTTCACAGCGCGCTGTCGACCAGCCGTTGACGGCGGTTCCGGCGAAGCTGCCATGACGATCGTCCTTCAATTGCTCCACGTGCGAATGACGGTGGGTCATCGCCGCTGCGGTTGTGGGAGGTCAACGGTGGGTCAACTAATGACTCTAGTTGACTCGACCGTGGATCGACCGCGTCAGATGCGGGCGCGGCGGGGTGTCAACCAAATGCGCTCAGCGCTGTCGTCGGGCAGGAAACTACACCTAGGCTAGGTGCACACACCTCGATCGAGCACCGATCACGCGCCCAACGGAGGGGGGCCCGCAGTGAAATGGACAACCGCCGCCGCGTCACTGGCCAGCTGCGTCGTCACCATCGTCACCATCGTCACCATGGCCGTCACGTCACTCGCGCTACCGCCGGCCGCGCACGCGAAAAACGGCGACACCCATATCACCGGCGAGGGCCTCGAGCAGGTCTTGGACTGCAACGATGCCACCCTGTTGGTCAACGGCACCGCCAACATCATCACTGCGAAGGGAACGTGCTGGGCGGTGACGGTGATGGGCTCGTCCAACACCGTCGTTGCCGACACGGTGATCAACGACATCACCGTCTACGGTTGGGATCAGACGGTGTTCTTCAAGAACGGCGATCCGTTCATCTGGGATCGCGGCCGCGAACTGGGTATGGTCAACCGGCTCCAGCGAGTGGGCCCCTAAGGAATCGAGGAGCCTATGCGCGCTCATGTCCCCACCTCGCGGCTGTCCGCGATAGCTCTGACACTGGCCCTCGGTGCAACGGCCACCGGGCTGGCCGGCTGCAGCTCGACGGCCAATCCCCCGCCGGCCACCAGCAGCTCCGGAAAGCCCACAACCGCGACGAGCAGCGGAACGGCGGCGCCGTCCACGTCCAACGGGCCCCCGACGACCGCGTCGATCGAGATCGGCAACATGCTGAACTACGGATCGATCGGGACCACCGCCACCCTGGACTGCGCCGACGGCAAGTCACTGAATGTCGCCGGCTCGGAAAATACCCTCACCGTCAACGGCACCTGCTCGACGGTGACCATCGGCGGCACCAACAACAAGATCACCTTCGACAAGGTCGACCAGCAGCTGAGCGTGCTGGGACTCAACAACACCATCACCTACAAGAACGGTGACCCGCAAGTCGACAACATCGGATCGGGCAACACCATCAACAAGGGCGGCTGACCAGCCGCCGCCGTTCAGCTCACGCCGGCGCGCCGTGGCGGCCGGCACCTCCCGCGAAGCGTGCGGCCCCCGTCGAGGCCTCTGCCGCCACCCGGGAGATGCTGGCGAATTCCAGATCGACCGCCGCCGACTCCGGCAGTCCCCATTGGTGCAGCGCCGACAACCGATCCGACCGCAGACACTGCTGAGGTAGGGCGGCCAATTCGGCCGCCAACGCCTCGGCCGCCTGCCTCGCCTGCCCCTTGGGCACCACCCGATTGGCCAGTCCCATCGCCAGCGCCTCATCGGCCGCCACCGCCCGGCCGGTAAGGATCATGTCCATCGCCCGGCTGTGCCCGATCAGCCGCGGCAATCGCACCGTGCCGCCGTCGATCAGCGGTACTCCCCAGCGACGGCAGAACACCCCGAACACGGCATCCTCCTCGGCCACTCGCAGGTCACACCACAACGCCAATTCCAGACCACCGGCTACGGCGTAGCCACTGACAGCGGCGATCACCGGTTTGGACAGCACCATTCGCGACGGGCCCATCGGACCCGGGCCCGTGCGGTGCACGGCATTGGCCTCCGCTGTGCCGAAAGCCTTCAAATCGGCTCCGGCGCAGAAGGTTCCGCCGTTGCCGCACAACACCGCCACCGCAGCCGCGTCGTCACGGTCGAACTGCTCGAACGCCGAGTAGAGCGCGGCGGCCGTCGGGCCGTTGACCGCGTTGCGTGCCTCCGGCCGGTTGATGATCACCGTGGTCACCGGACCGGTGTGCTCCACATGCACCAGATCGCTCATGTCGCCTCCAGGAGTTGGGATGTGTCAAGGCGTTTCGCCAGCTCGGTGGCGAAGTCGTGGTATGCCTCGCGCAGCCGGGTCCCCGGCCAGTGAGCGGGCAGCAGTTCGGCGGGCAGCATCGGGTCGGTCAGCAGCTGACGGACCATGGCGGCGGCCACCACGAAGCGACCGGGAATGTCTGCGGCGTGGGTCAGTTGGGCCATTTCGTCGAGTAGGTGCTGGCCAGCGTCGACCCACTCGGGGAGATCCCATAGTCGCGCCGCCAACTCAGCGGGCGCCTCATCGCGCGTTGTCAACACCCGTACCCGGGCACGCATGTCAGGGGCCAGTTCCAGCTCGAGGTTGTCGGGACGAAGCCATACCCCTTCACGCAGTTCACCGAACCGCTTTTCCTGCAGTGTATTTCGCAATGCGGCGCGGGTGCGGGCGTCATCGCCGACACTGATGACGACGATCATGTGCCAGTAGCCGTGCCAGGCCCGTACCGGCGGACGCATGGCCTCATCCTGGCGCCGCTGGCGGGCCAGCAACCGATCCGAAAGCCGATACCCGTCGGCGGACCGGACCAGATCGCCGGCGCTCACCATGCGGGTCAGCGCCACCCGCAACGCCGTTTCCTTGATACCGAAATCGGCTGTAAGCCTGATTAATTCGCTGGCGCTGGCCCACGCGGGATGCGCGCCGAGCAGCACGCTGAGCACCACTGACCGGGCGGTCATGCGCGCCAGCGATTTCGACATGAAGCTACACTCCGGACGCTTTCCGGCCGTAGTCCCCGAACCGCTCGTCGCGGTGTTTCACCGCATCCCGGAAGCCGTGCTCGACCGCGTCGGCGACGAAGGCGTGTCCCTCGGGCGTGTGCCGGGCAATACCGTCGAACACCGTGCTGACCATCCTGCTGGTGGCCACACCCTGTTGCAGCAGAGCCGAATTGAGCGCCAGCTTGATCATGACCAGCTGATTGACCGGCAAGGCGGCAATCCGCTGCACCAGCCGCTCGGTGCGTTCGTCGAGGTCTTTCGGATCCGGCGCCTCGACGGCGAGGCCCCATTCGGCCGCTTGGGCGCCGGTGATGCAATCGCCGGTGAACAGCAGGCGTTTGGCACGCTGGTCGCCGAGCCGGTGTGCCCACAAGCCAGCCGCGGGTACACCCCAGACTCGGGTCGGCGGGTAGCCGATCTTGGCGTCGGCGGCGGCGATCACCTGATCGGCGTGCAGCGCGATGTCGGTGCCGCCGGCCACGCAGTAGCCATGGATCTTGACCACCGTCGGCTTGTCGGCATGCATCAGGCTGGAGAACCCGCGCACGAACCGGCTCATCATCTGGTAGTCGATCATCGGGTCCCAGGGCTGGTTGGGCAGGTGGTTGACGGCCTGGGTCTTACCATCCAGCACCGTGCCCTGGTATGCGCCGGTGCCGCCCGCCGAGCCGGTGCCGTCCGCGTAAGCGGACAGGTCGAAGCCGGCGCAGAAACCGTCGCCGCGTCCCGAGACCAGAATGACGTGCACGTTGGGATCGAGGTCGGCTCGCTCCACCAGCACCGACAACTCCAGCGGGGTATCCGCGACGATCGCGTTGCCCTTCTCGGGCCGGTTGAACGTGATCCGCGCTACCCGATCGGTGACCTCGTAGGTCATCGTTTTCAGATTGTCGAAATCGACCGGTCGGATCGCGTCTGTCATCCCTTGACTAAAGCACGTTCGAGGATGGGCGCCAGATCCAGTCCGGTCGGCAGGGTGCCGAAGGCCCCGCCCCACTGGCCGCCGAGCCGGGTGGCCAGGAACGCCTCGGCGACGGCCGGATGCCCGTGGCGCGCCAGCAGCGACCCCTGCAGCGCCAGGCAGATGTCCTCGGCTATCTTGCGGGCCCTGTATGGGATGGTGTCCAGATCGCTCAGCTGTTCCCGCAGCCGCTCGACATGGCCGTCCAGCCGGGCATCTTGTCCCGCGCTCTGCGCCAGGTCGTCGAACAGCACCTCGACGCATTCGGGCCGAGTGGCCATGGCGCGCAACGTGTCCAGTGCGCTGACATTGCCCGATCCCTCCCAGATGCCCATCAGCGGCGCCTCCCGGTACAGCCGGGGCATGCCGGAGTCCTCGACATAGCCGTTGCCGCCCAGGCATTCCAGCGCTTCGGCGGCGTGTGGGGTGGAGCGCTTGCATACCCAGTACTTGCTGGCCGCGAGGCCGATGCGGCGCAGCAGCGCTTCTTTCTGGTCGCCGCGTGCGGCGTTGTCGGTGGCCCCGGCCATCCGCATCGCGACGATGGTGGCGGCCTCGGCTTCGACCGCCAGATCGGCCAGTACGTTGCGCATCAGCGGCTGGTCGATCAGGTAGGCGCCGAACGCCTTTCGGTGCTGGGCGTGGTGGATTGCCCGGGTCAGACCGGTACGCATGCTGGTGGCGCTGCCCAGGGTGCAGTCCAGCCGGGTGAGGTTGACCATTTCGATGATGGTGGGGACTCCGCGGCCCTCCTCGCCGACCAGCCACGCGATGGCGCCGTCGTATTCGACCTCGCTGGAGGCGTTGGCGTGGTTGCCGAGCTTGTCCTTGAGGCGCTGCAAAAACATCCGGTTGCGGGTGCCGTCGGGCAGGATCCGCGGCAGCATGAAGCAGGACAACCCCTTTGGGGCCTGCGCGAGCACCAGAAAGATGTCGCACATCGGCGCGGAGGTGAACCACTTGTGGCCGGTCAGGCTATAGGTGCCATCAGCATTCGGGGTCGCCTCGGTGGTGCCGGCGCGCACGTCGGAGCCGCCCTGCTTCTCGGTCATCGACATGCCCGCGGTGATACCGCGTTTCGTGGTGGCGAGCTTGAGCTCCGGATCGTACTCGCGGCTGGTCAGCAGCGGCTCGTAAACGCTGGCCAGCTCGGGGTTGTGGCGCAGTGCCGGCACGATGGCGTAGGTCATCGAGATCGGACAGATGTGGCCGGGTTCGACGGTCCACACGGACGTCTTGGCGGCGCGCACCACGTGGGCTCCCGGCCGGTCGTCGGCCCAGGGGGCGGCGTGCAGCCCGTGGGCGATCGCGGTGCGCATCAGTTCGTGGTAAGCCGGGTCGTATTCGACCTCGTCGATGCGGTGGCCCACACGGTCATGGGTGTGCAGGACGGGCCGGTTGCGATCAGCCAGCTCACCCCAGCGCTGGGCTTCGTGGCCGCCGGAGATCGCCCCGAGCTCGTTCACCTCGTCCAGCCCCCACTGTCCACCCTCGCGGATCAGCGCTTCGACAAGCATCGGAGAGGTAGCGGGATTGTGGTTCTCCAGCGGCGGGACCTGATTGGTGACGACATGGGTGTCTGGCATGCCACCAATATTACATTTTCCCAACAACCGTACAAGTGGTGTAATAGTCTTGCTCAGCGGGGATGGGCGGCGAAGAACTCCCACAACATTTCGGTGGCCACCGATGGCCACTCATGGCCGCCGTCGTCAACGGTGACCAGCACCACGCTGCGGTTGTTCGGGCATGCGGCGTTCGACGTGGTAATCCGACCACTGGTCGTGGTGGCAGGGCGGACACATTGATCAACATTGCGCCAGAACGCATTCAGCTCCTCGACTGGGGGCCCGTCGATCTGGGCGAAGCCGGCCCCCGGCCCGCCGAAGTAGCGGACAAGCGGATCCCCGGTGCCGTGAATATGCATGACCGACACCGGATGCGGGGATGCGCACGGGTCCAGTTGCGTTCCCGAAACCGGGCCGATCGCGGCGAAGATCCCGGTGTTGCACGCCAGGGTATAGGCCATGATGGCACCGTTGCTCATCCCGGTGGCGTAGATCCTGGCCGGGTCGATGGGCACGTTCGCGGCGACGTCGGTAACCGCCGTGCTGACAAAGGCGACGTCGTCGACGCCTTCGCGTGCGGACCGGCCGCAGCAGCCGCCGCCGTTGGCGTTCCACGCTCTGTTCAGACCGTCGGGGTAGGCGACGACGAACTTCTCTGAATCGGCCAATTCGTCCCAGTCGTAAGATCTTTCAGCCTGTCGGGCGCTGCCGAAACCACCGTGCAGCATGACGACCAGCGGTGCCGACGAGGGCAGTCCCGCAGGCTTATAGAGCCGGTAGGAGCGCTGGACTCCGCCGACGTCGATGGTGTGGAAGCTGGTGCCGTTTCCGAAGCCGGCGGGCGGCGGCGCCGGAGCGTGCGCGCAGCCAACGAGCATCCCCACGACGCCCAGCAGGGTGACGAACCGGCGAACCATAGGTTAACGGTAGGCCCGTGACGCTTCCGTAACGAGCTTTAATGAGCCATGAAATCAGCCGTTGACTTTTTCCCGCAGGAACGCGATGTCGTCCTTGCGGCCCTCGTCGGCAGTTTCGCAGATCACCGGGGCATCGGCGGCCTTGACCACCGCGACGAGGTGGTCGGGATCGATCCGACCGTTGCCGATATTGGCGTGCCGGTCGGCACCTGACCCGGCGGCGTCCCGCGAGTCGTTGCAGTGCACCAGGTCGATGCGGCCAGTCAGGGCCTTGATCCGGTCGACCGCGTCGATCAGCTGCTCACCCGCGGCCCACGCGTGGCAGGTGTCCAGGCAGAAGCCGATTCCCTTGTCGCCGATACGATCCCACAGTCTGCCGATGGTGTCGAAGTAACGGGCCATCGCGTGGTCGCCGCCCGCGGTGTTTTCCAGGTACACCTGCACGTCTGTTTCGAGGTAATCCAGCGCCTTGACCCACCGCTCGAAGCCGGCCTCCATGTCGTTGTCGTCGGCGTGGCCGCCGTGCACGATCACCGCCGTGGCGTTGATTGCCGCGGCTGCGTCGCAGGTGTCCTGCAGGATCTTGCGCGACGGGATGCGGATGCGGTTGTTGGCCGATGCGACGTTGATCAGATACGGCGCGTGGACGTACAGCGGAATGGTCGACGCCTTCAGCGTCTCGGCGTCGTCCCGCGGCTTGGGCTTCTTCCAGCTCTGCGGGTTGCCGAGGAAGAATTGCACCACGTCAGCGCCGTCGGCCTGGGCGGCGGCCAGGGGATCGTCCGAGTGGACATGGGAACCTATCAGCACCCGGCCCAGTGTAATGGGCCGCCTTTCTGTGGCGAGCAGTCGCAAAAGTCCCCGACACGCCGGGCGTGGGGGCGCTTTTGCGACTGCTCGCCGCGCTACGCAGGTGGTAGTTGATTCGGTCCGCGAGACCCACGGGGTCGCCGCGGATGTCGTCGACCGTCATGGGGATACTGGTCCAGCCGCATTCCTGCAGCCGTGCGGTTTTCAGCCGGTCATGTACCAGGGCGTCGCGGCCGACGTGCCACTGGATGCTGTCGTACTCGGCGACGACCATCGCATCCGGCCATGCGAAGTCGACGCGCCAGACTTTGCCGTAGCGGTCCACGATGGCGTACTGCAGCTGCGGCATCGGTAATCTGCCGTCGACAAACACCAGCCGCGCCTCGCTCTCCATAGGGGACTCGGCACGACCGTCGGCGTAGCCGATCAACTCCCGGACGCTGACAATGCCGCGGCGGCCTCGGTGTTCGCGGATTACCGCGTCCAGTTCCGCTCTGGTGCACGCACCGACGTGCAGGGCCGCATCGAGGGTCGCCAACGCGCGGGGCCGGCGCAATACCCGCGCGACTTCGATCACCGTCCACGCCGGCGCTGTCGCAAGTCGGCCTGCTACCCGTCGCAATGGTGCACCGGTTCGTTGATGCACCATCAGGCCCGCCGACGGGCGCATCCGTATCCCTGGATCAAGAATGTGAACCCGCGACGTGTTCTCGGTGTCGAAGCCATACAGCGCGGCCGCGGTTCCCATACAGGCGACTATCGGCTTGCCCGCAAAAAGATCCAGGGCAGCCAGCTTTCCCAATACGTCGAGTTCGCTCGTCGCATAGACACCATGGCATACCCGAATCAGCTTCCCCGCGTTGACCAATCCGGCCAGGCGTTTGCGGCTGATGACGGCGAGCAGTTGTTGGGTGGTGGCCAAACCCCCGTTAGCTGCGATCAATTCGTCGACGGGCATGCACCGATGCTGTCCTGGGCCGGCCGGGAGCGAAAGTCAGCGCTGTGCATAGCTGCCGAGCAGACGTAAAAGCCCCCGACACGCCAGGCGTGCGGGGGCTTTTACGTCTGCTCGCGAAACTACCGGTAGTCGCTGTAGCCGTAGTCGTCCAGCGGAACCGCGGCTCCGGTGGCCTGGCCGAAGTCCGGGCTGTAGTACTGATCCTCGTACGACGGGATCGTGTACGCCGCCGCTCGGGCCTCCTCGGTCGGCTGCACCGCGATGTTGCGGTAACGGTTGATACCGGTACCGGCCGGGATCAGCTTGCCGATGATCACGTTCTCCTTCAGACCGTTGAGCTTGTCGCTGCGGCAGTTGATCGCCGCATCGGTCAGCACGCGCGTGGTCTCCTGGAACGACGCCGCACTCAGCCACGAGTCGGTGGCCAGCGACGCCTTGGTGATACCCATCAGCACCGGGCGACCGGCGGCGGGCTCGCCGCCCTCGGCCACCACCCGGCGGTTCTCCGCCTCGAACTCGGCACGGTCGATCAACGAACCGGGCAGGAACTCCGTCGAGCCCGAATCGATGATGGTGACCCGGCGCAGCATCTGGCGAACGATCACCTCGATGTGCTTGTCGTGGATCGACACACCCTGCGCGCGGTAGACCTCCTGGACCTCGCGGACCAGGTGGATCTGCACCTCGCGCGGTCCCTGCACACGCAACACCTCGTGCGGGTCGGCCGAGCCTTCCATCAGCTGCTGGCCCACCTCGACGTGATCGCCATCGGCGAGCACCCGTTCGGAACCATCCTCGTGCTTGAACACCCGCAGCCGTTGCCGCTTGGAGAGCTTGTCGTACACGACCTCCTCGCTGCCGTCGTCGGGCACGATGGTGATCTTGTAGAAACGCTCACCGTCTTCCAGCCGGACCCGGCCGGTGACGTCGGCGATCGGCGCCTTGCCGCGTGGCACGCGGGCCTCGAACAGCTCCTGCACCCGCGGCAGACCGCCGGTGATGTCCTCACCGACACCACCCTGGTGGAAGGTGCGCATGGTCAACTGGGTGCCCGGCTCACCGATGGACTGGGCGGCCACAATGCCGACCGCTTCACCGATGTCGACCAGCTTGCCGGTGGCCATCGAGCGCCCATAACACGTCGCGCACACGCCGGTGCCGGTGGTGCAGGTCAGCACCGAACGCACCTTCACCTGCGTGATCCCCGCGGCCAGCAGCGTATCGATCTCCGGGTCACCCAAATCCTCGCCGCGCGCGACCACCACGTTGCCCGCCTCGTCGACCGCGTCGATACCCAAAGTCCTTGCGTAGGCCGAGGTTTCGATGTACGGGTCGCGGATCAGCGTGGCCTGCCCATCAACCCCGGGCTGACGCTCGGCCAGCTCGACGACGATGCCGCGCTCGGTGCCGCAGTCGTGCTCGCGCACGATGACATCCTGGGACACGTCCACCAGACGACGGGTCAGGTAGCCCGAGTCGGCGGTACGCAACGCGGTGTCGGCCAAGCCCTTTCGAGCACCGTGGGTGTTGATGAAGTACTCCAGCACGGTCAGGCCCTCACGGAACGACGACTTGACCGGACGCGGGATGAACTCACCCTTGGGGTTGGTCACCAGACCCTTCATCCCGGCCAGCGTCCGGGTCTGGGTGAAGTTACCCGTGGCACCAGAGTCGACGATGGTGATGATCGGGTTGTCGCTGGGATAGTGCTCCCGCAGCGCCTGGCCCACCTCGTCGGTGGCTTCCTTCCAGATTTCCACCAAGGCCTCGTTGCGTTCGTCGTGGTTCAAAGCGCCACGCTGGAACTGCTTTTCGACCTTGTCGGCGCGATCCTCGTAGCGGTCGAGGATCTCCTTCTTGCGGGGCGGAACCAGCACGTCGGCCATCGAGACCGTGACACCGCTTCGGGTTGCCCAGTAGAACCCGGCGTCCTTGAGCTTGTCGACGGTCTGCGCCACCACAATCATCGGGTAGCGCTCGGCCAGGTCGTTGATGATGGCGGCCTGAACCTTCTTGTGCATCTGCTTGTTCACGAACGGATAGCCCGGCGGCAGCAACTCGTTGAACAGCACGCGGCCCAGCGTTGTCTCGGCAATCCAGGGCTCGCCCGGACGCCAGCCGTTGGCCCCGAACAGCTCGGCCTCGATCTCGGCCGACGGACGCAACTGGGTCAGCCGCACCTTGATCTTGGCCCGCACCGAGAGCACACCGCGGTCGGCCGCCATGATGGCTTCGGCCGGCGAGGAGTACACCCCCGTCTCGGGACGGTCGGCTGCGGCCGGCTGGTATTCGCCGGTGTCGCCGTCGACCTCGGTGGTCAAGTAGTACAACCCGGTCACCATGTCCAGACGCGGCATGGCCAACGGGCGACCGGAAGCCGGCGACAGGATGTTGTTGGACGACAGCATCAGGATGCGGGCTTCTGCCTGTGCCTCGGCGGACAGCGGCAGGTGCACGGCCATCTGGTCACCGTCGAAGTCGGCGTTGAACGCCTCACACACCAGCGGGTGCAGCTGAATCGCCTTGCCCTCGATCAGCATCGGCTCGAACGCCTGGATACCGAGCCGGTGCAGGGTGGGCGCCCGGTTCAGCAACACCGGGTGCTCGGCGATAACCTCCTCCAGCACATCCCACACCTGGGGACGCTGACGTTCAACCATCCGCTTGGCGCTCTTGATGTTCTGGGCGTGGTTGAGGTCGACCAGACGCTTCATCACGAACGGCTTGAACAGCTCCAGCGCCATCAGCTTGGGCAGACCGCACTGGTGCAGCTTGAGCTGCGGACCGACCACAATAACGGACCTGCCCGAGTAGTCGACACGCTTGCCGAGCAGGTTCTGCCGGAATCGGCCCTGCTTGCCCTTGAGCAGATCGCTCAGCGACTTGAGCGGACGGTTGCCCGGCCCGGTGACCGGTCGGCCGCGGCGGCCGTTGTCGAACAGCGCGTCGACCGACTCCTGCAGCATCCGCTTCTCGTTGTTGACGATGATCTCGGGTGCGCCGAGGTCGATCAGTCGCTTGAGCCGGTTGTTGCGGTTGATCACCCGGCGGTACAGGTCGTTGAGGTCGCTGGTGGCAAACCGGCCACCGTCGAGCTGCACCATCGGACGCAGCTCCGGCGGGATCACCGGGACGGCGTCGAGCACCATGCCCATCGGCGAGTTGCCGGACTGCTGGAAAGCGGCGACCACCTTCAGGCGCTTGAGGGCGCGCAGCTTCTTCTGCCCCTTGCCGCTTCGGATGACCTCACGCAGCGACTCGGCCTCGGCGTCGATGTCGAAGTTCTCGATGAGCTTCTGGATCGACTCCGCACCCATGGCGCCGGTGAAGTATTCGCCGTAGCGGTCCTGCAGCTCGCGGTAGAGGTTCTCATCGACGATCAGCTGCTTGGGCGCCAGCTTGGTGAAGGTGCTCCAGATGTCCTCCAGCCGGTCCAGCTCGCGCTGGGCACGGTCGCGGAGCTGGCGCATCTCGCGCTCGCCGCCATCGCGAACCTTGCGCCGGGCGTCGGCCTTGGCGCCCTCGGCCTCCAGCTGGGCCAGGTCGGCCTCCAGCTTTTGGGCACGCGCTTCCAAATCCGCGTCACGCTGGTCCTCAACGGCCTTGCGCTCCACCATCATTTCGGCCTCGAGCGTGGACAGCTCGTTGTGCCGCATCTCCTCGTCGACCGCGGTGATCACATAGGCGGCGAAGTAGATGATCTTCTCGAGGTCCTTGGGTGCCAGGTCCAGCAGGTAGCCCAGGCGCGACGGCACGCCCTTGAAGTACCAGATGTGGGTGACGGGTGCGGCCAACTCGATGTGGCCCATCCGTTCCCGGCGCACCTTGGCGCGGGTCACCTCGACACCGCAACGCTCGCAGATGATGCCCTTGAAGCGCACCCGCTTGTACTTGCCGCAGTAGCACTCCCAGTCGCGAGTCGGCCCGAAGATCTTCTCGCAGAACAAGCCATCCTTCTCCGGCTTGAGCGTGCGGTAGTTGATGGTCTCCGGCTTCTTGACCTCGCCGTAGGACCACTGCCGGATGTCCTCCGCGGTGGCCAGGCCGATGCGGAGTTCATCGAAGAAGTTGACGTCTAGCACGTAACTCCCTTTCCCCTTGCGGGTTTAGTTACTTCCAAGAAGGTTCAGGCCAAGTCCTCGACAGAGGCGGATTCGTTGCGGGACAAGTTGATTCCGAGATTCGCCGCCGCGCGCTCCAGGTCCTCGTCCTCGCCTTCGCGCAGCTCGATCGCCGCGCCGTCGGACGACAGCACCTCTACGTTGAGGCACAGCGACTGCAGCTCCTTGAGCAGCACCTTGAACGACTCGGGGATGCCCGGCTCGGGAATGTTCTCGCCCTTGACGATCGCTTCGTAGACCTTGACCCGGCCGACGGTGTCGTCGGACTTGATGGTCAACAGCTCCTGCAGCGTGTACGCCGCGCCGTAGGCCTGCATGGCCCAGCACTCCATCTCGCCGAACCGCTGGCCACCGAACTGCGCCTTACCGCCCAGCGGCTGCTGGGTGATCATCGAATACGGGCCGGTGGAGCGGGCGTGGATCTTGTCGTCCACCAGGTGGTGCAGCTTCATGATGTACATGTAGCCAACGGTCACCGGGTACGGGAACGGCTCGCCGCTACGGCCGTCGAAGAGGACCGCCTTGCCGTCGCCGTCGACCAGCACGTCGCCGTCACGGTTGGGCAATGTCGATGACAACAGCCCCTGCAGTTCGGCCTCCTGGGCGCCGTCGAACACCGGAGTCGACACGATCTGGTTCGGCTCGGCGCTGCGCAACGCCTCGGGCAGGTTGGCGGCCCAGTCGGGTGAACCCGCGATCTGCCACCCACTGTGCGCGCACCACCCCAGGTGGGTTTCCAGGATCTGGCCGATGTTCATCCGTCGCGGCACACCGTGGGTATTCAGGATGATGTCCACCGGGGTCCCGTCCGGAAGGAACGGCATGTCCTCTTGCGCCAGGATCTTGCCGATGACGCCCTTGTTGCCGTGCCGGCCGGCCAGCTTGTCGCCGTCGGAGATCTTGCGCTTTTGGGCCACGTAGACGCGGACCAGCTCGTTGACGCCGGCGGGAAGCTCGTCATCGTCCTCGCGGGAGAACACCCGGATGCCGATCACCTTGCCGGACTCGCCGTGCGGCACCTTCAGCGAGGTGTCGCGGACCTCACGGGCCTTTTCGCCGAAGATCGCCCGCAGCAGCCGCTCCTCGGGCGTCAGCTCCGTCTCCCCCTTCGGGGTGACCTTGCCGACCAGGATGTCGCCGTCGCGAACCTCCGCGCCGATGCGCACGATGCCGCGCTCATCCAGGTCCGCCAGCACCTCGTCGGAGACGTTCGGGATGTCCCGGGTGATCTCCTCGGCGCCCAGCTTGGTGTCGCGGGCGTCGATCTCGTGCTCCTCGATGTGGATCGAGGTGAGGATGTCCTCCTCGACGAGCCGGTTGGACAGGATGATGGCGTCCTCGTAGTTGTGGCCCTCCCATGGCATGATCGCCACCAGCAGGTTCTTGCCCAGCGCCATCTCGCCGTTCTGGGTACACGGACCGTCGGCGATGACCTGGCCGGCCTCCACCCGGTCTCCGGCGTCCACGATCGGAGACTGGTTGGCGCAGGTGCCGTGGTTGGAGCGGGCGAACTTGCGCATCCGGTAGGTGTGCCGGGTGCCGTCGTCGGCCATCACGGTGATGTAGTCGGCGGACACCTCCTCGATCACCCCCGACTTCTCGGCGACGACGACGTCGCCGGCGTCGATGGCCGCACGCAACTCCATGCCGGTGCCCACCAGCGGCGCCTCGCTGCGCACCAGCGGAACCGCCTGGCGCTGCATGTTGGCACCCATCAGAGCCCGGTTGGCGTCGTCGTGCTCGAGGAACGGGATCATGGCCGTGGCCACCGACACCATCTGGCGCGGCGAGACGTCCATGTAGTCCACCTCCGACGAGGCCACGTACTCGACCTCACCGGCCTTGCGGCGCACCAGCACGCGCGGCTCGACGAACCGGCCCTGAGCGTCGATCGGCGAGTTGGCCTGCGCCACGACGTGGCGGTCCTCCTCGTCGGCCGTCAAGTAGTGGATCTCATCGGTGACCAGCCCGTCGATCACCTTGCGGTACGGCGTCTCGATGAAGCCGAACGGGTTGACCCGTGCGTACACCGACAGCGAGCCGATCAGACCGATGTTGGGACCCTCCGGGGTCTCGATCGGGCACATCCGGCCGTAGTGCGACGGGTGCACGTCACGCACCTCCAGGCCGGCACGCTCACGGGACAGACCGCCCGGCCCCAGCGCGGAAAGCCGACGCTTGTGGGTCAGGCCCGACAGCGGGTTGTTCTGGTCCATGAACTGGGAGAGCTGGCTGGTGCCGAAGAACTCTTTGATGGCGGCGACCACCGGACGGATGTTGATCAGGGTCTGCGGCGTGATGGCCTCGACGTCCTGAGTGGTCATCCGTTCCCGGACCACCCGCTCCATCCTCGACATGCCGACCCTGATCTGGTTCTGGATCAGCTCGCCGACGGTACGCAACCGGCGGTTGCCGAAGTGGTCGATGTCGTCGGTTTCCACCGGCACCTCGACCCCGCCCGGTACGGTCATCGTGGCCTGGCCCTCGTGCAGGCGGACCAGATACTCGATGGTGGCCACGACGTCTTCTTCGGTCAGCGTCGTCGTGGTGATCGGATGATCGGTGTTCAGGCCCAGCTTCTTGTTGACCTTGTATCGGCCGACACGGGCCAGGTCGTAGCGCTTTTCCTTGAAGAACAGGTTCTCCAGCAGGGTCTGGGCGGACTCCTTGGTCGGCGGCTCGCCCGGGCGCAGCTTGCGGTAGATGTCCAGCAGCGCTTCGTCGGTGCCGGCGGTGTTGTCCTTTTCCAGCGTCGACATCATGATCTCGGAGAACCCGAACCGCTCGGTGATCCGCTCGCTGGTCCAGCCGAGGGCCTTGAGCAGCACGGTGACCGGCTGCCGGCGCTTGCGGTCGATGCGCACGCCGACGGTGTCACGCTTGTCGACGTCGAACTCCAGCCAGGCCCCCCGACTGGGGATCACCTTGACGCTGTGCAGCGTCTTGTCGGTGGACTTGTCGATGGTCTCGTCGAAGTAGACACCGGGCGACCGGACGAGTTGGCTGACCACCACGCGCTCGGTGCCGTTGATGATGAACGTGCCCTTCTCGGTCATCATCGGGAAATCACCCATGAACACCGTCTGGCTCTTGATCTCGCCGGTGTTGTTGTTGATGAATTCGGCCGTCACGAACAACGGGGCCGCGTAGGTCATGTCCTTGTCTTTGCACTCGTCGACCGGTGCCTTGACCTCGTCGAAGCGGGGGTCGGAGAAAGACAGCGACATCGACCCGGAGAAGTCCTCGATCGGCGAGAGCTCGTCGAGCACCTCTTCCAGGCCGCCGATCGGGTTCATCCCACGTGCGCCCTCGCCTCGGGCGATAGCGGAGTCCCGCCAGCGCTGGGAGCCGATCAGCCACTCGAACGAGTCGGTCTGCACGTCAAGCAGCCCCGGAACCTCCAGCGGTTCGCGGAGCTTGGCGAAGGAAACCCGATTAGGCGCTCCGGGCACGGAGCTGTTTGAAGAACTTTGCGGGCGACTCTGAGCGGGACTAGCGTCTGTTTTGCTTTGGCGGAAATCAGCCAAGATGCGTCCTTCCAGCACCTCGTGCGACTACCTGGAGCCGGCGGTCACCGGACCTGTTCGCCGCAGATAATTGTGTCGGTTAGGCCGGCGAACGAACTGTCCGGATCTCACGCACGCAACCAAACAACTGAGCCGGAAACTGGGCTCAGGCTTAGACCACGATGTCAAGTGGCGGGTGAGGTGGGCAGGAGGTAGCCAGCGCAACGTCCTACACTAGCGCAGGACGGCGCATTCCTCAAATAGCTACCGATATGTGTCCCCGGGAAGCGGCGCTGGCTGGCATTTCGACTTGCCCTGGTACAGGTACAACACATGCTGCCCAACAGATTGACCCGTTTACGCCCCGTCGTCAAGGGGACGGGCGGCAAGTTAGCGTAAGTTAGCGTGAATTCTTGCACACCGGCCGCCCGCGGACACGGCCACTGTTAGTTACGTCACCGTGCATGAGATTGACCGAACAGCCGCCGTCACCTGCGAGGTGCGGGCGCTTCGGCGCCGCCCCCCGCAAGTGACGCCAGCGCTAGCCGCCGAACTCGCTCGCGTGATACTTGTGCGTGCCCTCGAGATCGTCGAGGATCGCTTCCTGGGCCTTCTTCGGCAAGGTGTGCAGCATCGCCCGCACTCGGGCCTGACGCCGCGCCACCGCTTTGCGCTCCGGCATGCCCGGCGTCGCGATGATCTGCGGCGGCACGCCCTCGATCTCCTCGACGCCGCCCGCCTGGTGACCGGCGTCGAGCAGGGCCTGCTCTTCGGCCATGGTGGCCTCGTCCTTCTCCTCGGACATGCCGATCGGCCCGATGCGCCGGCCGTTGAGGAACTGTCGCACCACCGGCTCGTCGCTGGTCAGCAGCACTTCGCGGGGTCCGAACATGACCAGGTGCTTGCGGAACAACATGCCCATGTTGTCGGGCACCGTACGGGCGATGTTGATGTTGTGGGTCACGATGAGGATGGTCGCGTCAATCTGGGCATTGATGTCCATGATCAGCTGGCTCAGGTACGCCGTACGGACGGGGTCCAGACCAGAGTCGGGCTCGTCGCACAGAATGATCTGCGGATCGAGAACCAGCGCCCGGGCCAGGCCGGCACGCTTGCGCATACCGCCGGAGATCTCGCCGGGGAACTTCTTCTCGTCACCGCCCAAGCCGACCAGCGCTAGCTTCTCCATGACGATGTCACGGATCTCTTTTTCCTTTTTCTTGGTGTGCTCGCGCAGCGGGAAAGCGGTGTTGTCGAAAAGGTTCATCGACCCGAACAGCGCACCGTCCTGGAAAAGCACACCGAACAACGTCCGGATCTCGTAGAGCTCCTTGGCCGAGCACTCGATGATGTCGGTGCCGTCGATGACGATCGAGCCGCGTTCGGGCCGAAGCAGGCCGATGAGGGATTTCAGGAACACGGACTTGCCGGTACCCGACGGTCCCAGCAACACGCTGACCTCGCCGGCGGGAATCGTGAGCGCGACGTCCTCCCAGATCCTCGAGGAACCGAAGGACTTCGTGAGTCCGTTGACCTCGATAGCGACGCCCATGGGAAATCCTTTCGACGCTCAACATTTGCACGATGCCCGCCACCTGCCACTTTATGTGGCTTGAGTCACTGTAGCGCACCGCTGGGGCGCGGCATCAGGGTTGGATACATAACAATCCTCGCCGAGGCCGGCCGGCGGTGTCGGGTCGCCTCAAGGAGTCGCCGGCGCCCAGTTGCCATGGAAGCCCATCGGGACCCGCTGCGGCAGGTGCACAGTGGCCATCAATTCGCACGTCTGGGCGTCCAGCAACAACAGCTGGCCCTCGTCGCGGTCGCGGTGGTAGCCGTACCCCATGAGGATGCCGTCGTCCTCCGCCCTTTCCCCGGAGGCACCCGGTGGGTTCGGGACGAAGCACATCTCGCCGATCAGCAAGGCAGCATCCAGCGGGGCGACCTGGCAGGATCGGGTATCGTAGTCGTGCTTGTACAGCGACGTGGACATTTCCGTGGTTCCGCCGGTGAGGTAGCCGCCGTCCACGCCGAGGGTGTAGCCGAACCGATGCCGACCGCCCAGCAAGCTCTCGTTGATCCGGGGAAACTCCTGCGGCCGGTCGTCGCGACATTCGGTGGTGACGGCACCGGTGGCCAGGTTGATGGTCCAGCGATCCAATGACGGACGGGTGTCGCCGGGGCCGTGCCGGTCGTGGTCGAACATTCGCGCATAACGCACCACGTCGAGTATCAGCAGCTCGGACCCGTCTCGGGTTTCGGTGTAGGCGTTGAGTGGGTGGTAGACGTAGCAGGGTTCGATGTCGAACCACCGGACGTCCTCATTACCACCGTCTCGGGGCATGACTCCGATGCGGGCCGGATAGTCGGCGTTCCAGGCGTAGGGCATCCGATCAGACGGCTTGGGGTTGCGGTTCATCATCGCGGCGATCGGGCCGGGGACCCGGACGTGACCGATCACCGCCTGCATTACCAGTTGCGCGGGCAAACTCAGCCAGCGCGGCAGCTTCGCGGGTAGCACCTGTGACGCGTCGAAGGTGACCGGCAGGTCGTAGATCACCACGTACTTGTCGGTCAAGGAGAAGTCGTGCATCATCGGCGACCCGGCCACCTCGATATCTACGGTGCGCCGGGCCCGCCCTTGGGCGTCGATCACGGAGTACTGCACGGTCCGTCCGCGAGCAAACGAGTACGACACGGCGTGCAGTTCGCCGGTCCGCGGGTCGCGGTGCGGGTGGGCGGTGTAGCCGCCGGTCAGAGTGCCGTCGAAGTCGCATGTCCCGACGGTGTCGAGGTCCTCGGTGAGCTCGTAGTTGGCGACGCCGCCCTCGACGAGCGCCAGGGTTCGTCCGGCGTGGGTCAGCACGCTGGTGTTGGCGCCCAGGGACAACATGCCCGCCCGGGGATCGAGCCTGCTCGGCGCCGGCTCTCCGAGGGCCGCGCATACCGGCAGGCTGCGCACCCAGCGGTTGCGATACCAGCTGGCTCGCCCTTGACGAAGGGCGACCCCGTGGACCATCCCGTCACCGCTGAACCAGTGATAGACAGCGGGATCGACCTCGGCGACGGGGTTGGGCCCATTGCGCAGATACCGTCCGTCGAGATGCTCCGGGATCTGGCCGGTGACCTTCAGGTCGGTCGCGGTCACCTCGTGGCGCACCGGCGCCAGCAGACCTTCGAGATATGGGTTCCCGGATTGGGCAGTTCGCATTGTCGTCACGGCCGAACTCCTATAACGTCGTTATTTCAGTGTTATTCGGACCGTACGCCTGCGATGAGACGACGGCAAGGGATGACGAGGAATGACTGACCAAGCCCAACACGGCATTCGCAGAGTTCGCGAGGAGATGGTGCATGCTGCCGTCGCCCTGCTCGACGAGCAGGGGCCCGATGCCCTGCAAACCCGCAGGGTGTCCGGGGCAGCCGGGACCTCGACGATGTCGGTCTACACCCATTTCGGGGGAATGCGGGAACTTATCGCCGAGGTGGCCGAGGAGGGATTGCGGCAGTTCGACGCCGCGCTCGCGGTGGCACCGACGACTGATCCCGTTGCCGATCTATTGGCCATCGGAGCGGCGTATCGACGCTATGCCATCGAGCGGCCGCACATGTATCGGCTGATGTTCGGCAGTACCAGCGCACACGGCATCAAGGCACCGGCCCGCGATGTCCTGACGCTGACGGTCGTAGAGATCGAGCAGCACCACCCCAGCTTCGCGCACCTGGTGCGCGCGGTGCACCGCTCGATGCTGGCGGGACGAATCACCGTGGGTTCGACGGGCGACGGCGACGTCCCCGACCAGGTGGTCGTTTCCACTGCCGCCCAGTTCTGGGCGTTGGTCCACGGCTTCGTGATGCTCGAACTGGCCGGCTTCTTCGGCGAGGAGAGCGCGACGGTCCCACCGGTGCTGGCCGCGATGACCACAAACCTGCTCGTGGCGCTGGGCGATGCACCCGAGCGGGTGCGGCTGTCGCAGCGCTCCGCGTTCGGCTGAGCGCACCAAGCCCCCGGTTTCGGTAACGGGGGCTTGGGCGTGCGGACTTACTTGACGGTGACGGTGGCGCCGGCAGCCTCGAGCTTGGCCTTGGCCTCGTCGGCGGCCTCCTTGGCAACCTTTTCGAGCAGCGGCTTGGGCGCGCTGTCGACGAGGTCCTTGGCCTCCTTGAGGCCCAGACCGGACACGATCTCGCGGACAACCTTGATGACGCCGATCTTCTTCTCGCCGGCGGCCTCGAGGATCACGTCGAACTCGGACTGCTCCTCGGCGGCCTCGGCCGGCGCGCCACCGGCGGCAGGACCGGCCGCGGCGACGGCGACCGGTGCGGCCGCGGTGACCTCGAAGGTCTCCTCGAACTTCTTGACGAAGTCGGAGAGCTCCAACAGGGTCATTTCCTTGAACGCGTCAAGCAGTTCGTCTGTCGAGAGCTTGGCCATGGTGTGGGTCCTTCCTGGTTTCGGGTAGTGGGGTTATTCGGCTGATGCTGGTTCTGGAGCCGGGGTTTCAGGGGTGGCGGGCGGTGCGTCTGCGGCAGGTTCTGCCGCGGCCCGCTTCTCCTGCAGCGCCGCCGCCAACCGAGCAACCTGCGAGGCGGGCGCGTTGAACAGCCCGGCGGCCTTGGCGAGGTTGCCCTTCATCGCGCCGGCAAGCTTGGCCAGCAGCACCTCGCGCGACTCCAGGTCGGCGATCCGCTCCACCTCGGCGACGGTCAACGGGTGGCCGTCCATGTAGCCGCCCTTGATGACCAGCGCCTTGTGTTCCCTGGCGAAGGTCTTGAGGGCCTTGGCCGCGTCGACCGGTTCACCGGTGACGAACGCGATCGCCGTCGGGCCCGCGAACAGCTCATCGAGGCCGTCGATACCGGCCTCGGAGGCCGCTCGCTTGATGAGGGTGTTCTTGGCCACGGCGTAGGTGGCCGACTCGCCCAGCGATCGGCGCAGCTGGGCCAGGTTGGCCACCGTCAAGCCCCGGTATTCGGTGATGACGGTCGCGGTCGAGGCCTTGAAGCGCTCTGCGATGTCTGCAACGGCGGTGGCCTTGTCAGCCCTGGCCATGCATACCTCCTACAAGTGTGCGACGTGGCGTCTGCGGCCACCTCGGAACGTCGAAGAACGTTGAAAGAACGTCTAAGAACGACGAACGCCCCGGCGCAGGAAGCGGCACGGGGCGTAACTGATGCACCGACGCTCGCGCCGGCGCTGATGCCTCGTCCTCCTGCGTGGGCCGCCGGGCTGTTCCCGGACCTTCAACCGATTGCTCGGTGACCGACGGTCTTCGGTGGATCGGCAACAACAATAGCGTTACCGGTTCGATCAGCCAAAACCGCGTGGAGCCGGCGCACCGGCGGCATCGAGTGTGCTCCCGCGGCTCCGGATGAGCATGCCGGGCGGCGACACGCCGACGTCGCCGACCAGGTTCTACAGTCGAAGCCAACGACTCGCGCTCGACGGACATTTGGCGTGCAACGGCCGAACCTGGTCCGTCACGGCGCCCGGGCTAGCCGGGCCCCACCAGCCGGGCCGCGCCGACCAGCCCGGCCGCACCGCCGAGCTGGGCCGGCACCACCCGCAGCCCGGCCAGGAAATCCAGCCGGGCATAGTCGGCCAGCGCCGCGCGCAGCGGGTCGAACAGCAGGCGCCCCGATTTGGCCACTCCCCCGCCGATGACCACGAGGTCCAGATCGCACACCGCGCCGACGGATGAGATCATCGCCGCCAGAGCGGTGGCGCCCCGGCGGAAAGCGGCCAGCGCCACCGCATTTCCGGCCACCGCTGCCTCGGCGAGCTCCTTGGCGCCGGCGCCGCGCGGCGCGGACCAGCCGTTGTCGCGGGCCCAACGCACCATCGACGGGCCGGACGCGATGGTCTCCACGCAACCGCGGCCACCGCACGCACACCGGGCGCCGTCCTGGTCGACCACGACGTGACCGACGTGACCGGCGTTTCCGGTGCGGCCGGGATATGGAGCACCGTTGAGCACCAATCCGCCGCCGACACCAGTGGACACCACCATCCCCAGCAGGAATCGGGCGCCCCGTCCGGCGCCGAGCCAGTGCTCGCCCAACGCCATACACACGCCGTCGCCGCCCAGCTCCACCGGCGCGCCGGGCACCACCGCCGAAACCCGGTCGCGCACCGGAAACCCCCGCCACGACGGGATGTTGATCGGGCTGACGGTTCCGCTGTGCCGGTCGATCGGACCGGCTGACGCGATGCCCACACCACGAACGGCGCCACCGGCGACGAGCAATGCATCGGCGATCATCGCGGCGACCACGTCCCAAATCCGTTCGGCTCCTTCGGCTGCCGGGGTCGGACGTTCGGCGGCGTGCACCAGGGAGCCGCCTGGGTCGGCAAGGCCTACGGCGATCTTGGTGCCGCCAATGTCAAGGCAGAGGGTATGCATCAGTGCCGGTGGGTGTTGTCGGGCTGTCGCGGGTCGGCGGGATGCTCATACCCCGGGGCCAACCGCACCGATGCGGCCCGGCGGGCATCCAGCCAGATTCGAAACGCGCGCCGCCGGGCGGCGGCCAGCAGATGCCCGGTGATCGCCGGGCGCACCTGCTCCAGCGGCGGACCGGCAACCGCGGGAATGCGCCAGCCGTGACCACCGGGACGCGGCGGGGCGAACCGCAGCGGGTTGCGCCGATGGTAGTCGGCAACCTGGTCGTCGGTGACCACGACCGCGGCGGTGACGTCGGCGAACAGCGCCCGCGCGTACGGATCGGCCAGCACCGCCGCGGCGACGCTGCCGATCTCCAATCGCGCCGCCACGTCGGGCAGCAACTCGACCTCGGTCGGAGCGGCTGCCGCGGTGAGGTCGCACGCGGCTACCTCGGCGGCGATTACGCGCTCGGTGACGATCAGTTGAGTCAGCCAGCGCCGCAGCTGGCGTCCCTCGCTGGTGTCGCTCGGCGGCAGGGCGGCCGCACGCGGACCGTTGCGTAACCATGCTTCCCGCGCGTCGACCTCGCCGACGTGGACGGGAACGCCGGCGACCGTCGCGACCGGGTCGGCACTCATGTCACCGTCACCTTCACCGCCGGCGAGTAGACCAGCCCACCGGCGCAGCCGACCCGCACCAGCGCCCACCACTGGCCGGGTTCCAGCCACGGCGGCGGGATTACGTCGAATGCAAGCTCGACCGTGCCGCCGGCGGGCAAGACAGCAGCTCGTACGGCCGGACCGAGCCACTCCCAGGTGCCCCAGGGGCTGATCAGGTGGGCCTCGACTGCCACGTCGGCTCCGGCACGGCTGCCGAGGGTGACGGTGAGGCGAGCCGAGCCGCCGGCGGCCACGTCGACGTCAGCCGGCCCGTCGAGGAGGTAGGCCAGCTCCTGCTGAGGTGTCCCGACCGCGACGACGCACACGTCCTCGACCACCTGCCGCCACGCGGCCGGCGCCTCCCGGTCGGTGACGGCCAGCCGGGCCCGGACCGGATACAGCCCCTGAGGCGTGTCGGCCGGGATCATCACAACGACATCGGCTTCCAGGTATTCACCGGCGCCCAAGGTGAACGGCAGCCGGGCCGGCGCCACCGACCAGCCGCCGGGACACACCACATCCACCGTGCCGCCCAATGCGGAGTCGCTGCAGTCGCTGGCGGCGGTGAGGCGCAACACCACCTGGTCTCCCGCCTCGGCGTTGACCAGCCGGGGATGTAGGTGGGCGACGGCCGGCAGTCCGCCCAGCGGAGCCGGGCCGCGGTTGTGCAGCCAGTAACGGGCATACAGCGGCTGCGCCGTTTCGGCTTGCGGCGCGAGCTCGGGGTTGCCGAGGGTCCCGCTGATGTCGAGCCGGGCCACCACGGTCGCGACCTGGTAGCCGTGCAGGTCGATTGATCGCTTGCGCTGCTGCGGGGCTTCCAGCAGGTCGGCCATCCGGAATCCGGCTACCTTACCGACGTCGGAGCCGATCCGGACGCGGGTGGCGGCCCCGGTGGTCTCCACCAGCCGCAGCGCCACCACCGCGGGATCGACGCGCCGGGCGCTGCCGGCCGTCAACGGGTTGCCCGCCGCTTTAAGCGCTCCCAGGTGAACCGCATCGGCGGGGTCGACCCGCAGCAGCGAGCCGGCCGACGGCAGCGTTGCCGCCGATTCTCGCGGGGTCACCGCGATGAGGGGATGCGAGAACTGCGCGCTGCTCGTGGGCAGGCCGGCCCGGCGCCAGTCGCCGTCTGCGCAGACCAGGGCGTAGTCGAAATCGTGTGTCCAGTGCTGGAGTTGGAAGTTGGAGCCGTCGGGCGCGGTGCGGCGCGGTTCGTCGATCCAGACACCGGACGGCCAGCCGGTGCAGGAGCGCATCAGCGCGGTATGCAAGGTGCCCTCGGTGTCGACGGCGAAGCTGGGCACCCCGCGGTTGAGCAGCGCCACGGTGCGGGCCTCGAACGGTTGCATCGCAGGCGGTGCCTGTTGACTGACCTCGATCTCGGCGTCGCCTAGGTCGGCGATCACCGAGGTGATCGCCGCGGCGAGGTTGGCGTCGTCGCAGCCGTCGATCACCAGCACCGGCAGCGCGCCCGGCGCGCGCAGGTCCGCCCCGTTCACCCAGACCGCCGGCAACGGCGCCGCGGCCGGCACCCACACCCTGGCCTGGCCGGTCTCGGTCAGCTGCCGCCGGAGTTCGGCGGTGTATGCCGGGTCGGCCTCGGCCAACACCGCCTTGGTGAACACATTGCGGTCGGGCCCGCCCAGCGCGATCCGGGTATCCGGCAGGTTGGAGTCCACGTCGAGGTTGCCGTAGCGCGGTTTGTCGGCGCCGCTGCAGGTGGCCGTGACGCCGGCGCGAACCAGCGCGACCATCAGCTCGCGAGCCATCGGGCCCGATATCTTCTCACCGGGCGACACCACCTCGGCGACCGATACCGCCCGGACGGCGTTACTGCCGGCGCGGACCCGCGCCGCCGACGACAAGCCGAACCAGCCGTAGGCCGGGTTGTCCAGCGTCCACGGGTGGTCTGCGGTGTCGACCGAGCGGTGCCCCGATTCACCGGCGCTGTGCAGCAGCGCGAAACCACGCCCGACCACGGCATCGCCCACCTCGCTCACCGGCATGGCGCCCGGAACCGGGCACGGCCAGCGCAGCCGCAGCAAGCGGTCTTCGCCGGTGAACTCGTCGACCGTGGTGCGGCAGTCGACGCGGGGCACGCCGTTCCACAGGGTCAGGGTTTGGGTGTAGCGCAAGACCGTGCCGATCCGGCCGCGCACCACCAGTCGCTGGCCCAGCGGGCACCGGTAGGCCCGCACCTGCGCCGGGGATTCCGACGAGCAGACCACCGGCCCCTTGGGCAGCAGGTGCCACGGACCCTCACCCTGCGTCGGGTGCGCGGGGTATTCCTCGTAGACGGCAAGCTCGTTGCCCACCCGGCCGTCGGCGATGAGCTGACGACTGTCCTGAACCAGCGAGGCCACCGCTCCGCCGCGCGCGGGATCGACGGTCAAGCGGTAATGCTCGTTGACGATCGCCGTACCTGCCGCCGGTTGCCAGCCGGCCGGGCCGTCGGTCGCGTCCAGTCGGTAGCACCGCCAGCCCAGCGACGGCACATCCCGCGCCAGCCAGGTGACCGTCCGCCCGTCGTGCTCGACGAGTGCGGGAACCTCGGCGCCCTCGGAGTCACGGACGCGCACCCCGGCGAACTGCGGCGCTTCGAGCCGCACCGTGACGATGTCGGTGCGCCGGTGGGTCAGCGGATTCCACACGACGACGGCGCCCTCGGCAGCATCGACCAGGCCGGAAATCGCTGTCAGCGCGTTGTCGCGGGCGGTGCGGCCCAGTTCCCACGCGTCACGCCAGCCGGTCAGCAGATCGAGGTAAACCTGGTCGGATTCCGACCCGGTGATCGCGTCGTGGTGAGCGCCATAAGCCAATTGCACCCAGGCTTTGGCCAACGCCGCCTGCGGATACCGGGCGCCGGTCAACACCGCGGCGAACACGGCGAATCGTTCGGCGTCCAACACCGCGTTCTCGGCGGCCCGATTGGCTTGCTTGGTGTCGATGTACGAGACGTCCTTGCCGGTGTAGATCGGGTTCATGTCGCGGGTCTGCGGCGACGGCACGGCACCGCGCTCGGCGAGTTCGGCGCGCACCGCCGCGAAGAACTCCCGCGGCAGCCCGCACACGAACCGCGGCCAGGTGTAGCGCGCGGCCCAGTCGCGGTGGATCTCGGTCACCCACTTGTTCGGCGGGGTGTAATCGGTGCCGACCGGCAGCAGCACATTGCGGGTCAGCGCAACGCTTTTGAGCTGGTCGAAAAGCGCGTACGTGGCCTCCTCGGCCTCGGCCAGCGAGGTCGACGAGTCCATCCACCAGCCCGCCGAATAATGCACCGGCATGTAGTGGGTGAGCAATCCGCGGCCCGACGGCGAAATCCACTCGAACTCGCTGGAAAACTGCATCCGGTCGACCGGGCCGCCTTGGGCCGGGCCCCATTGATGGTGTGGCCCACGAGCCCAAGAACTCGACGTCAGCCCCGCGTCGGCGGCCATCCCGGGAAATTGCGGGTCGTGTCCGAACACGTCGAGCTGCCAGGCGGTGGCCGGATCGGCGCCCAGTACGTGACGTTGAAACCCACTGCCGTGCACCAGATTTCGAATTGTCGTCTCGGGACCGGTGAGATTGGTGTTGGGCTCGTTATACGTGCCGCCCATCACCTCGACACGGGCCTCGGCGAGGAACCGGCGCAGGTCGGCACGGTCCTCGGGGTGGGTGTCCCAGTACGGCTTGAGGTAGTCGACTTCGGCGAGCACGAACTTGTAGTCGGGATCGCGGCGTGCCAGCTCCAGATGGGCGCGCACGAGCTCGAAGCCGTTGGCCTGTCGGGCTCTCCCCGGCGGGTCTTCACGCCACTGGCTGGTGTAGCCGCCCTGGGTGTTCCACCACACCGGGTCGTAGTGGAAGTGGCTGACCATGTACATGGTCCAGCCCGGCTCGGCCACAACGAACTCGAAAGCCAGGCCGGCCCTAGGGGCGCGCACCCGCGCGGGCAGCCGCGCCCCCACCACCGGCCGGTCCACCGAGACCGCGATCTCGACCACCTCTTCGCCGGAAGCCACGACCGCCTCCCCGCGCAGGCCGTCACCGTCGACGCGCAGCGGTGTCGGCTCGGCGCATCCGGCGACAGCGACGCGTACCAGTTGCAGCGGCTGGTCGGGCGGGCCTACGAACAGCTCGGTCGATGCCGCCGAAACCAGTTGCATGACCGCACCTTACGGTGCCTTACCCGCACGACGAAGACGTTTGCCCACCGCACCCGCCGCCGCCTGCACCTCCGCCGGCTCCAGCACCTCGAACTCGGCACCCACCGTCGCGAAGTACAACACCATCCGGTGGGGATCGTCGCCGCCTGCCGTGACCACGCAGGCCTCGTCGCCGTCGGGTTCGACCGTCATCGATTGCGGCGAGAAGTGGCGCGCGACGACGGATGCGGGCACCTGGTAACGCACCCGCGCCACGTAGCGGTAGGGCGCGGCGCTGATCGCGTGCCGCAGACAGACCGCCACCGCCACCGCCTCATCCGGATCGAGCAGCAGCGGCGGCAACGTCGCGCCTGTGCCGAGCCGGTAGCCACCGGCGGGGCCCTTGCTCGCTTCCACCGGATAACCAAGCTCGCGCAGGCGCTCGACGTCGCGCGGCACACTGCGGCCGGTCACCGACAGCTGTTGAGCCAGCTCCTGCCCAGTCCACACCCGACGCGACTGCAGCAACCCCAGCAGCTGCAGCACCCGACTCGCGGTCGCCGACATGTCAGCAAGCCTGCCGCACTTTGAGGACCGATCCTGTCCGCTATTGCTGCAAGGCTCGCAGTCATGGCAGATCCGACCACTCAACAGGCCGATCAACTCGACTGGCACTGGCACACCCAGCTGCGCCCGCGCCTGGACGACCTGATCGACGACGAATACTTCTGGCAGCCGGTGCCGGACTGCTGGACCGTGCATCCGGACGGCTCGGTGGATTTCGTGCATCCGACTCCCAGCCCGACGCCGTTCACCACCATCGCCTGGCGGCTGGCTCACGTCATCGTCGGAGTGTTCGCCATGCGCAACCACCATCACTTCGGGAGTCCGCCCGCGGGCTACCAGAATTGGCAGTACGCCACCCACGCCGCGACCGCCCTGCGGCAACTAGACGAGGAGTACGCGACCTGGATCACCGGTGTGCGGGCGCTGTCCGCCACCGGCCTGAACCGACCATGCGGTCCGGCTGAAGGACCCTACGCCCAGTGCGCACTGAGTGAATTGATCCTGCACGTCAACCGGGAGGCGATCCATCACGGCGCTGAAATCGCATGTCTGCGAGACCTTTACCTGCACAACCACTTGCACGACCGAAAGGATTGACAATGCCGGCCCTTGCCGCTCCGGTCACCGATGAGCGCAGCGCGCTGCGCGAGTTCCTGAGCTATCACCAGAGCGCCTATTTCGCGGTGTCTTACGGCCTAACCGACGACCAAGCGCGATCGGCGCCGTCGGCCAGCGCGCTGTCCATCGGCGGTCTGATCAAGCACGTCACCGGTATGCAAAGGGTATGGATGGCAAGGGTGGCCGCCGCGCCGGACGCCCTGCAGGAGGATCCGCGGCCGTTAGAGCAACGCACCGCCGAACACGCGAACGAATTTGTGATGCGGCCCGAGGAAACCCTTGCCGGTTTACTCGAGGCATTTGCCGCGCAGAACGCGGAAGCGCTGCGGCTGGCCAGCACCGCTGACCTCGATGCCGCCGTGCCAGTGCCGCGGGACGCGCCGTGGTTTCCCAAGGACGTCCGCGCCTGGTCAGTGCGCTGGGTCATCCTGCACGTGATCAACGAACTGGCCCGCCACGCCGGGCACGCCGACATCGTCCGGGAAAGCATCGACGGGGCCACCATGTACGAATTGATCGCCGGCCTGGAGAAGTGGCAGCCGCAGCCGTGGCTGACACCCTGGCAACCCAAATAGACCGCCGTACCCGCATCGTTGGCCGCTTTTGCCGCGGGTGAGGCGGCGCACGCAAATTGTGAGTCGGCTCCACCAATTTGGCACACTGCACAGATGAGTTCCACCAAACACCGCGACGTGGCCAAGCTCGACCGGGTGCCGTTGCCGGTCGAAGCGGCCCGGGTCGCCACCACTGGTTGGCAGGTCACCCGCACCGCTGCTCGGGTGCTCGCCAGGCTGCCGGCTCGGGGCCCGTGGCAGCAGAAGATCATCAAGGAAATCCCGCAGACCTTTGCCGATCTGGGGCCCACTTATGTGAAGTTCGGCCAAATCATCGCCTCCAGCCCAGGGGCGTTCGGCGAGTCGTTGTCGCGTGAATTCCGCACCCTGCTGGACCAGGTGCCGCCGGCCGACACCGACGAGGTGCACCGGCTTTTCGTCGAGGAACTCGGCGACGATCCGGCCAAGCTGTTCGCCACGTTCGAAGAAGAGCCGTTCGCCTCCGCGTCGATCGCCCAGGTGCACTACGCGACCCTGAAGACCGGCGAGGACGTCGTGGTCAAGATCCAGCGGCCGGGCATCCGCCGCCGGGTGGCCGCCGACCTGCAGATCTTGAAGCGTTTCGCGCAGGCCGTCGAACTGGCCAAGCTGGGCCGCCGGCTCTCGGCCCAAGACGTGGTGGCCGATTTCTCCGACAACCTGGCCGAGGAGTTGGACTTCCGGCTGGAAGCGCAATCGATGGAGGCGTGGGTCTCGCACCTGCACACCTCCCCGCTGGGCAAGAACATCCGGGTGCCGCACGTGCACTGGGACTTCACCAGCGAGCGGGTTCTGACCATGGAGAAGGTGCAGGGCATCCGCATCGACAACGTCGCCGCCATCCGCAAGGCCGGATTCGACGGCACCGAACTCGTCAAGGCGCTGCTGTTCAGCGTGTTCGAGGGCGGACTGCGGCACGGACTGTTCCACGGCGACCTGCACGCGGGCAACCTGTACGTCGACGACCAGGGCCGCATCGTGTTCTTCGACTTCGGGATCATGGGCCGCATCGATCCCCGTACCCGCTGGCTGCTGCGCGAGCTGGTCTACGCCCTGCTGGTCAAGAAGGACCACGCCGCCGCCGGCAAGATCGTCGTGTTGATGGGCGCCGTCGGGACCATGAAACCCGAGGCCCAGGCCGCCAAAGACCTGGAGAAGTTCGCCGCCCCGCTTACCATGCAATCGCTAGGCGAGATGTCGTATGCCGATATCGGCCGGCAGCTGTCGGCGCTGGCCGACGCCTACGACGTCAAGCTGCCCCGCGAGCTGGTGCTGATCGGCAAGCAGTTCTTGTACGTCGAGCGGTACATGAAGCTGCTGGCGCCGAAGTGGCAGATGATGTCGGACCCGCAGCTCACCGGGTACTTCGCCAACTTTATGGTCGAGGTCAGCCGCGAGCATCAGTCGGACGTCGAAGTCCAGTAGAGGTCTAGCGGAGGTCTGGTGGAGGTTCGCAGCGGCACCGCGGTCGCGGGGCAGGTGAAGCTGTACTACGAGGACATGGGTGACCCCGACGACCCACCCGTGCTGCTGATCATGGGTCTGGGTGCCCAACTGCTACTGTGGCGGACCGCCTTCTGCGAAAAGCTCGTCGCCCAAGGTCTGCGCGTCATCCGTTACGACAACCGCGACGTCGGCCTGTCCAGCAGGACCGACCACGCCGACCCCGGCCAGTCGATGCCCGCGCGGCTGCTGCGCTTCTGGTTCGGCCTGCGCAGCCAGGCCGCCTACACGCTGGAGGACATGACCGACGACGCGGCCGCTCTGCTGGACCACCTGGATATCGAGCACGCCCACATCGTTGGCGCGTCGATGGGCGGCATGATCGCCCAGGTCTTCGCGGCACGGTTCCCCGAGCGGACAAAGGCCCTGGCGATCATCTTCTCCAGCAACAACCGAGCGTGCTTGCGGCCGCCGGCACTACGCGCCTTGCGGGCCATGCTCAACGGCCCACCGCCGGGCTCGCCGCGCGAGATGGTAGTCGACAACGTCGTGCGGGTCACCAGGATCACGGGCAGTCCCGGCTATCGCCTGCCTGAGGAACGCGTCCGGGCCGACGCGGCCGAGAACTATGATCGCAGCTTCGACCCGTTGGGGGTCAGCCGACAGTTCAATGCGGTCCTGGGCAGTGGCAGCCTGCTCCACTACAACCGGCGCATCACGGCGCCGACGGTGGTGATCCACGGCCGAAAGGACATAATGGTTCGGCCGTCCAATGGCCGCGCGGTCGCCCGCGCGATCGATGACGCTCGACTGGTGTTGTTCGACAGGATGGGCCACGATCTGCCCGAGCCGTTATGGGACGGGGTGATCAGCGTGCTGATGAGCAACTTTGCCAGGGCCGGCTGAGTCTTGAACGAGGGTTGTAGGGTTTGCAAAAGGAGGTTGTCTCAAGTGGCCGAGCTGACACCGTATTACGAGGACTCGCAAGCGGCGTACGACATTTCGGACGACTTTTTCGGGCTTTTCCTTGATCCGACGTGGGTCTACACCTGCGCCTACTTCGAGCGCGACGACATGACCCTCCAAGAGGCGCAACTAGCCAAGCTCGACCTGGCGTTGGACAAGCTGAACCTCGAGCCCGGGATGACGCTGCTGGACGTCGGGTGCGGCTGGGGCGGCGCGCTGGTCCGGGCCGTCGAGAAGTACGACGTCAACGTCATCGGCCTGACGCTGAGCAAGAACCACTGTCAACGCAGCCAGGACCGGCTCGCCGCCATTCCCACCCAGCGGCGGGCCGAGGCGCGGTTGCAGGGCTGGGAAGAGTTCGACGAGAAGGTGGACCGGATCGTCTCCTTCGAAGCGTTCGACGCCTTTCACAAGGAGCGCTACGGCGCGTTCTTCGAACGCGCATACGAGATCATGCCCGACGACGGGCGGATGCTGCTGCACAGTCTGTTCACCTATGACCGCAGGTGGCTGCACGAACAGGGCATCGCGCTCACCATGAGCGACCTGCGATTTCTCAAGTTCCTGCGCGAATCGATCTTCCCGGGCGGCGAACTGCCTTCCGAACCCGACATTGTCGACAATGCGCGTGCTGCGGGTTTCTCCGTCGAACAGATCCAATTGATGCAACAGCATTACGCCCGCACCCTGGACATGTGGGCCGCCAACTTGGCGAACGCCCGCGAACGTGCCATCGGGATCCAGTCCGAAGCGGTCTATGACAACTTCATGCACTACCTGACCGGATGCGCCGAGCGGTTCCGTCGCCGCTTGATCAACGTCGCCCAGTTCACCCTGGCGAAATAGCCCCACACCGGCCCTGGCCTGGGCAGATTCGGTCGTGATTTAGTGCTGCGGCGCCAAATCGGTTAACATTCCCGAGCACTTGGGGGAGCGTTTTTCGGTGCAACTTATGTGAGCACCGTAGGGCCGGTCCTGGCCCGGAAAGGCATTCATAAGGTCATGGCTGAACAACTGACGCCGCATTTCGACGACGTGCAGGCGCACTACGACTTGTCCGACGACTTCTTCCGGCTGTTTCTGGACCCGACCCAGACCTACAGCTGCGCCTACTTCGAGCGCGACGACATGACCCTGGAAGAGGCCCAGATCGCCAAGATCGACCTGGCGCTGGGCAAGCTGGGTCTGCAACCCGGGATGACGCTGCTCGACGTGGGCTGCGGCTGGGGCGCCACCATGCGCCGGGCCATCGAGAAGTACGACGTCAACGTCATCGGCCTGACCTTGTCGAAGAACCAGGCCGCCCACGTCCAGAAGACCTTCGACGATATGGACACCGCTCGCAGCAGGACGGTGTTACTGAAGGGCTGGGAACAGTTCGACGAGCCCGTCGACCGGATCGTGTCCATTGGCGCCTTCGAGCACTTCGGCCACGACCGCTACGACGACTTCTTCGCCATGGCACACCGGGTTCTACCGCCCGACGGCGTGATGCTGTTGCACACCATCACCGGGCTCACCGGACCGCAGATCGTCGAGCGCGGCATGCCGATGACCTTCGAGATGGCGCGCTTCATCAAGTTCATCGTGACCGAGATCTTCCCCGGTGGCCGGTTGCCGTCGATCGAGAAGGTCGAGGAGCACGCGGGCAAGGCCGGCTTCACCCTGACTCGGCGGCAGTCGCTGCAGCCCCACTACGCGCGGACCCTGGACCTGTGGGCCGAGGCGCTGGAGGCGCACCAGGACGAGGCCATCGCGATCCAGTCCGAAGAGGTCTACGAGCGCTACATGAAGTACCTGACCGGTTGCGCCAATGCGTTCCGCATCGGCTATATCGACGTCAACCAGTTCACTCTGGAGAAGTAGTGAATGCGATGGCCGCAGCTCACAGCCGAGAAAGACGGGCCTCGGCGACGTTGGATACGCAGGATGCGCCCTTCCGGGTGTAGGGTGCCGGGAAATGGTCACCTCGTGGGGGTGTCCATCCCGTTCGGGAGAGGACATATGGCTGGAAAGACAACAGGTGCCGTGAGCACCCGGTCCAATTTGGACGACGTCCAGGCGCATTACGACTTATCCAACGAGTTTTTCGCGCTGTTTGTCGATCCCACCCGCACCTACAGCTGCGCGTACTTCGAACGCGACGACATGGCCCTGCACGAAGCACAGCTCGCCAAGATCGACCTGACGCTGGACAAGCTGGGACTGCGGCCGGGGATGACGCTGCTCGACATCGGGTGCGGCTGGGGCTCGGTGCTCAAGCGCGCCGTCGAGAAGTACGACGTCAACGTCGTAGGGCTGACGCTTTCGAAAAACCAGCACGCCTACTGCCAGCAGGTGCTCGACCAGGTCGACAGCAACCGCTCGCGTCGGGTGCTGCTGCGCGACTGGGCCGAGTTCACCGAACCGGTGGACCGCATCGTCACGATCGAAGCGTTGGAGCACTTCGGCTTCCACCGTTACGATGACTTCTTCAAGTTCGTCTACCGGGTCTTGCCGGCCGACGGCGTGATGCTGTTGCATTCGATCACTGGGTTGCATGTCAAGCAGGTCATGGAACGCGGCATACCGTTGACCATGGAGATGGCCAAGTTCATCAGGTTCATCGTGACCGACATCTTCCCGGGCGGCCGGCTGCCGATGATCGAGACCGTCGAGGAGCACGCGCAGAAGGTCGGTTTCACGGTGACCCGCCGCCAGTCGCTGCAGCTGGACTTCGCCAAGACTCTGGACTTTTGGGCGGAGGCGCTTCAGGCGCGCAAGGACGAGGCGATCGCCATCCAGTCCGAGGAGGTCTACGAGCGCTACATGAAGTACCTGACCGGCTGTGCCAAGGCATTTCGGATGGGCTACATCGACTGCAACCAGTTCACCCTGGCCAAGTAGACTCTGGTGCCACAGAGCGGCTATGGGTGCACACGCTCGCGTCGATAGGTAACGTCTCGGGGATTCGTCGGGCGGTTGCACAGGTCAAACCGAGGCTTCGCGTGCGTTCGGGCAACGAATACTATCCAGGAGAACAGGACGACAATGGCTGAAAAGGCGCCGACACAGACGACGACGCGGACGCGCTCGGAAGACATCCAGGCACACTACGACGTCTCCGACGATTTCTTCGCCTTGTTCCAGGACCCGACCCGGACCTACAGCTGCGCCTACTTCGAGCGCGACGACATGACGCTCGAAGAAGCTCAGTACGCCAAGATCGACCTCAACCTGGACAAGTTGGACCTCAAGCCGGGTATGACACTGCTCGACATCGGCTGCGGTTGGGGTACCACGATGAGGCGGGCCGTCGAGCGCTTCGACGTCAACGTTATCGGCCTTACCCTGTCCAAGAACCAGCACGCCCGCTGTGAGCAGGTGCTGGCCTCCGTCGACAGCAACCGCTCGCGTCAGGTGCGGCTGCAAGGCTGGGAGGACTTCACCGAGCCCGTCGACCGGATCGTCTCCATCGAGGCCTTCGAGCATTTCGGACACGAGAACTACGACGACTTCTTCAAACGGTGTTTCGACATCATGCCCGACGACGGGCGGATGACCGTCCAGAGCAGCGTCGGCTATCACCCGTTCGACATGGCCGCCCGCGGCAAGAAGCTGAGCTTCGAGACGGCGCGCTTCATCAAGTTCATCATCACCGAGATCTTTCCCGGCGGCCGGCTGCCGTCGACCGAGATGATGGTCGAACATGGCGAGAAGGCCGGTTTCGTCGTCCCCGAACCACTTTCGCTGCGCCCGCATTACATCAAGACGTTGCGGATCTGGGGTGACACGCTGGAGTCGAATCGGGAGAAGGCCATCGAGGTCACCTCCGAAGAGGTCTACAACCGGTACATGAAGTACCTGCGCGGCTGCGAGCACTACTTCACCGACGAGATGCTCGACTGCAGCCTGGTCACCTACCTCAAGCCGGGAGCCGTCGCCGCCTAGCTAGTTGGTGTCGGATTGGGGCTGCGCGGTTCGTCTAACAGGTAGAGAGTGGAGCACAGGGCTTCGCTCACTGTCGGATGAGGTGACCACGATGCAGTACTTCGCCCTATTGATCAGCCAGGAGCGCGACCGCACGCCCGACGAGTAGGCCAGCGAGATGGCGGCCTACGAGGCCTTTCACACCAGGGCGGCTTCGGCGATCCGCGGAGGTGACGCGCTGCTGCCGGCGGCGACCGCCGTGCGCATCACCGGCGGGCCCGACGCGCCCATCGTCACCGACGGCCCATTCGCCGAGGCCGCGGAGGTGGCCGGCGGCTACTACGTGTTCGAAGCCGGAAACCTTGATGAGGCACTGGCTTTGGCGCGCGACATCCCCGCCCCAAGCACGGCGCGGTGGAGGTCTGGCCGATGTTCGGCAGCTTCGAACCGACCCGGCGGGAAGGCAGCCACTGGCTGGCACTGCTGCTGGAACCGCCATCGAACGCGGTCGCGCCGGGCAGCCCCGAATGGCAGGCGTTGGCCGCACCGCACCACGAATTCATGGCCGTAGCCGGCGATCACATCACCGGCGGAGCCGCCCTGCATGAACCGTCCACCGCGACCACCGTGCGGGTGCGTGACGGCGAGGTCCTCATCACCGACGGGCCCTACGCCGAGGGCACCGAGGCGGCCAACGGCTTCTATGTGCTCAGCGCAGCCGACCGCGACGAGGCCGTCAAGCTCGCGTCGATGATCCCTGCCTCCGCCGTGCAGCTACGTCAGCAGGCCGGTGTATCCGGACTCTAGCGATCTGCCGATGGTCAACCTGGACGGCGTCTTCCGTCGCGAATGGGGTCCGGCCGTCGCCGCGATCGCCCGGTGGTCCGGCGACCTCACCATTGCCGAAGACGCCGTCCAGGAGGCCTGCGCGGAAGCGCTTCGCACCTGGCCGCGTGACGGACTGCCGGATCGCCCCGGGGGGTGGCTGGTAACGGTCGCCCGCAACCGCGTCCGGGACCGGGACCGCCTTCGCCGCGAATCTGCGCGCCCTGGAAAGGAAATGGCGGCCGTGATAGACGAGATTTGGGCGCGTACCGATGCCACCGACCCACATCCGGTTCGCGACGACGAGCTACGGATGATATTCACCTGCGCCCACCCGGCATTGGACCGGCAGTCGCAGCTGGCGCTCACGCTGCGGCTGGTGTCCGGGCTGGCCGTCGCGGAGATCGCTCGCGCGCTGCCGCAGACCGAGACGGCGGTCGGTCAGCGAATCACCCGCGCCAAGAACAAGGTTCGCCGTGCCAACATCCCGCTGCGGGTGCCGCCCGCCGAGCTGCTGGCCGAGCGGACTCCGCATGTGCTCGGCTGCATCTACTCGGTGTTCACCGAGGGCTATTGGTCCACGGCAGGTCCGTCGGCGATTCGTGACGAACTGTGCGACGAGGGAATCCGGCTGGCCGGCGCACTGTGTGCGCTGATGCCGAATGAACTGGACGCACATGCACTGGCAGCCGTTGTGCTGCTGCATGATTCGCGGCGAGCGACGCGGGTGGACGCCTCCGGGGCGCTGGTGGCGCTGGAGGAACAGGACCGTCACCGCTGGGACCGCGGCCGCATCGCATGCGGCCTTGACCGGCTCCGGCAGGCCCGCGGATCGACCGGACCGTACCCCGCCGCAGGCGGTCATCGCGGCATTGCATGCGACGACACCATCGTGGGAACAGACCGACTGGACCGCGATCTGCGCGGCCTACGACCGGCTACTGCAGCTGACGGTGCTGGCCAACCGAGCGCTGGCGGTTGGTTTCCGCGACGGCCCCGGCGCCGGGCTGGCGGCACTGGAAAAAGTGGCCCACGACCCGCGACTGGCCCGTTCGCAACCTGGTCGCGTCGGTGCGTGCCGACCTGCTGCGACGCGCCGGACGCCAATCCGAAGCCCTAATCTGGTACCGAAAGGCGTTGGACGCCAACGGCTCCGAACCGGGCCAGGCATTCCTGCGGCGCCGCATCGCCGAGTGCGGCGGATAATCCGCCAACGGTGTTCGCCGGGCCTCGCCCGGCCAGCAGACACAGAATCGCATCGCTCCAGCGATTGTTGTGCGATTCCGCGTCTGCTCGCCGGGAGAAATTAGGCCTCGGCGAAGTGGCGGGTGATGGACGGGTCGACCGGAATGCCGGGGCCGGTCGTCGTCGACACGGTGATCTTCTTCAGATAACGGCCCTTCGATGCCGACGGCTTGAGCCGCAGCACCTCGTCGATAGCGGCGCCGTAGTTCTCGGCCAGCCGCTTCTCGTCGAACGACGCCTTGCCGATGACGAAGTGCAGGTTTGCTTGCTTGTCCACCCGGAAGTTGATTTTGCCGCCCTTGATGTCGGCGATGGCCTTGGCGACATCGGGCGTGACAGTGCCGGTCTTCGGGTTGGGCATCAGGCCGCGCGGGCCCAGCACCCGGGCGATACGACCGACCTTGGCCATCTGGTCGGGCGTCGCGATCGCGGCGTCGAAGTCCAAGAACCCGCCTTGAATCTTCTCGATCAGGTCGTCACTGCCGACAACATCGGCTCCCGCGGCGACGGCGGCATCGGCCTTTTCCCCTACCGCGAAGACGGCGACTCGGGCGGTCTTGCCGGTGCCGTGTGGCAGGTTGACGGTGCCGCGGACCATCTGATCGGCCTTGCGCGGGTCAACGCCGAGCCGAATCGCCACCTCGACGGTCGCGTCCTGCTTGGTCGACGACGTCTCCTTGGCGAGCTTGGCCGCCTCCAGCGGGGTATAAAGCTTGCTGCGATCCACCTTCTCGGCGGCGGCGCGGTATGCCTTGCTGGTCTTGCTCATATCCGATATCCAATCTGGTGTTGGGTCGTGGTTTCCAAACGGGCCGAAGCGAGCCCTCCCACAGGGGTTTGATCCCGGTCTATACGAGGCGATGCTGTCCTATTCGACGGTGATGCCCATCGACCGGGCGGTGCCGGCGATGATCTTGGCTGCAGCGTCGATGTCGTTGGCGTTGAGGTCGGTCTTCTTGGTCTCGGCGATCTCGCGGACCTGATCCCAGGTGACCTTGGCGACCTTGTTCTTGTGCGGCTCCGCCGAACCCTTGGCCACACCTGCGGCCTTGAGCAGCAGCTTGGCGGCGGGCGGCGTCTTCAGCGCGAAAGTGAAGCTGCGGTCCTCGTAGACCGTGATCTCCACCGGGATGACCTGGCCGCGCTGGTTCTCCGTTGCGGCGTTGTACGCCTTGCAGAACTCCATGATGTTGACGCCGTGCTGACCGAGCGCAGGGCCAACCGGCGGCGCAGGGTTGGCCTGACCCGCCACGATCTGCAGCTTGATCAGCCCGGCGACCTTCTTCTTCTTCGGGGGCATGGCGACTCGATTGTTCCTTCCTGGTTAAACCTGGTTAATGCGCTGTGCTTGACTGTCCGGCCGGCTCCGGCCGGCGGGGGCGGGACCCCCACCTGCGGCGGGCAGGCTAGATCTTGGAGACCTGGCTGAAGGTCAGCTCCACCGGTGTCTCCCGGCCGAAGATCGAGACCAGCACCTTGAGCTTCTGCTGTTCTGCATTGACCTCGTTGATGGTGGCCGGCAACGTGGCGAACGGCCCGTCCATGACGGTGACCGATTCGCCCACCTCGTAGTCGACCTCGACAACCGGACGTTCCAGCCCTCCCGCTTCGGTGACGGCGGCGGTGCTGGCCGCACCCTTCGCCGCCTTCTTCGCCGCTCCCCGGGGCAGCAGGAACTTCACCACGTCGTCGAGGGAGAGCGCCGATGGGCGCGAGGTTGCCCCGACGAATCCGGTGACCCCGGGCGTGTTGCGCACCGCTGCCCAGGAGTCGTCGGTCAGGTCCATGCGCACCAGGATGTAGCCGGGCAGCACCTTGCGGTTGACCTGCTTGCGTTGGCCGTTCTTGATCTCGGTGACCTCTTCGGTGGGCACCTCCACCTGGAAGATGTAGTCACCGACGTCGAGGTTCTGCACCCGGGTTTCCAGGTTGGCTTTGACCTTGTTCTCGTAACCCGCGTAGGAGTGGATGACGTACCAGTCGCCGGGCTTGCTGCGCAGTTCCGCCTTGAGCGCAGCGGCCGGGTCGACCTCTTCAGCGGGGGTTTCTATTTCCTGGGCGGTAGTGGCCTCTTGCAGGTCCACCGCCTCACCCGCGGACGTGTCACCGTCGAAGGTAGTCACGGTTTTCAGTCCTCTCTGTCACTGCCAAGTCTCAGCCGAACACCAGCATCACGAGCTTGCCCAGGCCGAGATCGGTGCCGCCCACCAGCGCCACCATGAAGGCAAGAAATACCAGCACCACCGACGTGTACGTGATCATCTGCCTGCGGTTAGGCCAGATCACCTTCCGCATCTCGGCCACAACCTGCTTCATGTAGTTGTAGACGAATATGAACGGGTTGGCCGAGCGTGCGGCCGGTCTGCCGGCCTTCGTGGTTTTCTTGGCCTTAGCTGACTTCTTAGCTGACTTCTTAGCCGACTTCGATGTGTCTTTCTTGGCCAAGCCCTTCGTCGAGACCTCGGTCGCGGTTGATGACTCCGTGTCCTCAGCGTCCTCGTCGGCCTCTACCGCACGCTGCCGGGACCGCTTGCCGGTGGGTCGTTGCGGCCGCACCACGGACTTCGTCACCACGGCCGTGCGACCACCGCTGTCGCTGCCGTCCTCGGTTGCGCCGCCGTCGCTTCCGGCGCCGTCGGCGGCGTCGCGCTCGTCGCTCACCGCGTGCTCCTTTGTTCGCTAACTATCCCGCCAGCCGGCCCGCTAAGACTGGAGATCCTCCCAGTGTCCAGCATGGCATGTCTTTGCCTTCAGCAGGGGCGACAGGACTTGAACCTGCAACCTGCGGTTTTGGAGACCGCTGCTCTGCCAGTTGAGCTACGCCCCTTCGCGGTTGGCAGGCCAACCTACTCGTGCCGGGGCTTACATGACACGCGCGCACCCAGTCGGTGGTCACGAACCGAAGTGAGACAATTGGCTCGTCTCGCTCCCGTCGCCGGCTTCGCTGGACCGACTCACGGAAAAGTGCGCTGATGTTGGGAAACCCCGGGGTCCGAGTGTACTAGAGTCTACCCAGGCGCCGGTGCCAGATACTAATTACGCAGTCCTGATGACCTGCCCGGATTCCTTGTCCCATTTGAGTTTGGCGGAGCCGTCGCCCTGCTGACCCATCACGGTGGTGTAGGCCTCCAGCACCAGCTCGCCATCGTCGTTGTGGCAGGTGTTCTTCGTGATGACGATGTCGGCGCCGAAACGCTCGTCCACGGAGTGGATCTCCATCCGGGCCCACAGCTTGTCCCCGGCGAGCACGGGCTTATAGAACACGAACCGCTGGTCGACCTGGACGATCTGCATGGTCTCCATGCCGATGTCGACGTTTCGGAAGAAATCGAGCTGCACCAGCTTGGCCAGGATTGTCACGAAGGTCATGGGCGCGACGATCGCGTCATAGCCCAGTTCGGCGGCCGCGTCCTCTTCGAAGTAGGCCGGGTGGTCGCACTTAATGGCTTGGGCAAACTGGCGCAGTTGCTCGCGGCCCACGACGAAGTAGTCGGGGTAGCGCCAGATCATCCCACGGATATCGGTCTTCAAGGCCACGGCTACGCCAATTTCGCAGACGCGATCGCCCGCCCGAAGATTTTCTTGCCGCCGGTGGTCGCAGTGAGCGCGATGGTGACCGACTTGCTGTCAGGATCCACCGACTTCACCCGGCCGCTGAACACGAGCTCGGCGCCCTTGCCGTCGTTGGGCACCGGTACCGCCGCGGTGAACCGCACGTTGTACTCGGTGATCGCACCCGGATCTCCGACCCACGACGTGACGTAGCCACCGCCGATGCCCATCGTCAGCATGCCGTGGGCAATCGCGGTATCCAGCCCGACGACCTTGGCGATGTCGTCGTCCCAGTGAATCGGGTTCAAGTCACCCGACACGCCGGCGTAGTTCACCAGATCCTGGCGGGTCAGCGGATAGGTCCGCTCCGGAAGCTGGTCTCCAACCTTGACCGAACTGAACTCACGCAACGCCATCTGAAAATCCCACTTCCCCATCCTCGCCGGCACGACCCGCCAGGGTCGTGTAGGTCTCCTGAACGATGTCACCGTCTTCGTTGGTGATGATGTTCTTGGTCACGATGATCTGGGTGCCGTGCGCCTCACGCATCGAATCCACGTAGACGTCGCAGTAGAGCTTGTCACCGGCAACGATCGGCTTGGAGAACTTCAGCACCTGGTCGACCTGGACAACCTGCGCGTCCTGGACAGCGATGTTCGCGTGCTTGAAAAACGCCGATTGCGCCTTGTAGCCGAACACACAGATGAACGTCAACGGGGCCAATAGTCCGCCGTAGCCGAGTTCTGCGGAGGCTTTCTCGTCGAAAAAGAAGGCGTCGTCGTTTTGCACGGCCTGCGCGTGCTCGCGGATTTTCTCGCGCTCTACCTCGTAATGGTCGGGGTGGCGGTAATGCATCCCGACAATGCTGGTTGTCAGTGGCACGGCTATCGAATCTACCGAATCAGTTTGCGTACCGTATGCGGTCACCGCGTCTCGCGGTGCGCTTGGTGCTTGCCGCAGTTCGGACAGAACTTCTTCAGCTCCAGGCGGTCCGGGTCATTGCGGCGATTCTTTTTGGTGATGTAGTTGCGGTGCTTGCACACCTCGCATGCCAAAGTGATCTTCGGCCGCACGTCGGTACTGGAAGCCATGACGGTTCTCTCTCGAATCTGGTGTCAAACGTCTCGATGTTGTGTTGTAGCGATGGCCGGACTCGAACCGGCGACCTAACGATTATGAGTCGTTCGCTCTAACCGACTGAGCTACATCGCCTCTGGACCGCCCCGCCTTGGTTCAGGGCTGCCCGCCTGCTCGGCGTCCGCCGAGCCCCCTAACGGAATCGAACCGTTGACCTTTTCCTTACCATGGAAACGCTCTACCGACTGAGCTAAGGGGGCCGCTCACCCGAAACGGCCAGTCGTGCCCCGGGCAAAAAGAGGGTACAGCCTTGCGCGCGGCGTCACCAAACCACGTAAGCGACCCGATGCGTCAACGGGCAGCCCAGACACGCTGGACGACCGGGGCCACGACGACGATGTGGATCAGCCGCTGCGGTTGCCCCGATGCGGATCGAGCACACTGAGATCGCTGAACTCGTCGTATTCCTCCTCGTCGGGCTCGCCGCTACCGCCCTCGGCTAGAAGAGTCCGCAACGCGAGATGGACCGCTTCGCGCGCATCAGCCAGACCGTACCGACGGATCGCTTCCTGGACCAGATCGTCGTCGAGCTCGATCTCGACCTTCTTCCGCATGCGCCAACAATACCCACCGGCTTCGCCTGGGGAATCACAGAAGGCCCGCATTTCGCATCCGGGCCATCGTGGTGTCAAGGCCGCCAGGATTGGACCGACCTCGGATCAGTCATAGTCTGGTGACGTGTCAGATTCGGACCGGCTGTATTTCCGGCAATTGCTCTCCGGTCGCGACTTTGCGGTCGGCGACATGATCGCCGCGCAAATGCGCAACTTCGCGTACCTGATCGGCGACCGTCAGACCGGCGACTGCGTGGTGGTCGACCCCGCCTACGCCGCCGGCGATCTCGTCGACACGCTGGAAGCTGACGACATGCACCTGTCGGGAGTGTTGGTGACGCATCATCACCCGGACCATGTCGGCGGCTCGATGATGGGCTTCGAGCTCAAGGGATTGGCCGAGTTGCTGGAGCGGGCCACCGTACCGGTGCACGTGAACACCCATGAGGCATTGTGGGTTTCCCGGGTGACCGGGATTCCGATGAGTGACTTGACCACCCATGAGCACCGCGACAAGGTCGCAGTCGGCGACATCGAGATCGAGTTGCTGCACACTCCGGGCCACACGCCGGGCAGTCAATGTTTCCTACTCGACGGCCGGCTGGTCGCCGGTGACACGCTGTTCCTGGAGGGCTGCGGGCGCACCGATTTCCCCGGCGGGGATTCCGACGAGATCTATCGCAGCCTGCAACAGCTCGCCGCGCTACCCGGTGATCCGACGGTATTTCCCGGGCACTGGTATTCGGCCGAACGCAGTGCGCCACTCTCGGAGGTCAAGCGGTCGAACTACGTCTATCGCGCCGCCGATCTGGGTCAGTGGCGCATGCTGATGGGCGGCTGAGCACCGGGCCGGATCCGGGTTGATCCCCGCCACCTGCCCGCCGCCGCGATGCGGGGGTCACATCTAGGATCGTGCGCTACTCAATTTCGCCGGCGGATCGGTGTGGTGGTATAAGCGGAGGGTGGATTCCATGGGGTGGGTCCAGAACAGCTGGCATGGGGTCACCGATGTCGAGTCCGGCACCTGGTTCGCGGCGGCCGCGTGGGCGGCGCTGGCGCTCGGCGTTATCGCACTGATCGTGATGAACTATCAGATTCGCCGCAACCGCGAACTGACGTTCGAGCAGACGCGACCGTATGTGTCGATGCTGATGGAGCCCCACGTTGCGGACTGGCATGTGATCGAACTCGTGGTCCGAAACTTCGGTCGCACCGCGGCCTATGACATCCGGTTCTCGTTTCCCAATCCGCCGACCGTGGCCGAATACGAGAACGCCTCGGACGGTTACGCCGACGTCGTCGAATTACAGTTGCCCCGCGAACTGCCGACGCTGGCGCCCGGTCAGGAATGGCGGATGGTGTGGGATTCGGCACTCGACCGCGCCGAGATCGGCCATGGCGTCGAATCCCGGTTCGAGGGGACGGTGACCTACTACGACCGCCCCGAGCAGCGGCCCGGCTGGCGGTTCTGGCGCCGGGGGCGGCGTCCGCTGGAGACAAGAGTGGTGCTGGACTGGGATGCCCTGCCGCCGGTTCAGCGGATCGAGCTGATGACGACCCACGACCTGGCGAAGCGGGAAAAACAGAAGCTGGAGCTGTTACGCAGCGTGCTGACGTATTTTCACTACGCAAGCAAGGAAACGCGGCCCGACGTTTTCCGCAGCGAGATCGACCGGATCAACCGCGCCGTCCAGGAGACCCAGGACAGGTGGCGAACCCGCCAACTCGACGAGCCCACCGACGTCAGCCTGCGCTGGGGTGACGCGGAAGGCGAGCTGGGCAAGCATCGTAGTCAGCGGGTCTGAGAGCGCGCTGCGACCGGGCAAGCGGTGCGCGGCGATGGTGATCTGATTCAATCGACGTCCCTACCGAAGGAGTAATCCCATGAGCGGCCCGGTCACCTATACCCACGACGAAACCATCGCGGTGATCCGGATGGACGACGGCAAGGTCAACGTGATCGGCCCCGCCATGCAGCAGGCCCTCAACGAGGCGATTGACCAAGCCGACCGGGACAACGTCGGTGCGCTGGTCATCGCCGGCAACCACCGGGTGTTCAGCGGCGGTTTCGACCTCAAGGTCCTGACCTCCGGCGAGGTGCAGCCCGCGATCGACATGCTGCGCGGCGGCTTCGAGTTGGCCTACCGGCTGTTGTCCTATCCCAAGCCGGTGGTGATGGCCTGCACCGGTCATGCGATCGCGATGGGCGCGTTCCTGTTGTCCTCCGGCGACCACCGCGTGGCCGCGCATGCCTACAACATTCAGGCCAACGAAGTCGCGATCGGCATGACCATTCCCTACGCCGCCCTGGAAATCATGAAACTGCGGCTGACTCCGTCGGCCTACCAGCAAGCCGCCGGGCTGGCCAAGACATTCTTCGGTGAAACCGCGCTGGCGGCCGGCTTTATCGACGAGATCGCGTTGCCCGAAGTGGTGCTCAGCCGCGCCGAGGAAGCCGCACGTGAATTCGCCGGTCTCAATCAGCAAGCCCACGCCGCGACCAAATTACGCGCCCGAGCCGACGCCCTGAAAGCGATGCGCGCCGCGATTGACGGAATAGAAGCGGAATTCGGGGTGTAGCGGCGGCGAAAGCCGGTAAAAGCCGGTAAAAGGCCGTAAAGGCCGTAACAACCGCCGCGTTTCGAATTCTTTCCGCCGGGTAATCCGCCCATGGTTACGCCGGACCGGATCGCCCAGCCCTGGGGAACCAGGACGCCCTACGGAGCAGGCCAAGACTGGCCGCAGCGCATCGACCAATACCTCGCTGACGGCCTGAACCCGGAATCGGTGGATCAGTGGGTGCAGTCGGCTGCGGTGCTGCCCTTAAACGGTGACGGTCTGGACATCGCCGTCAAAGATGGGCGCATCGTCGGCGTCCGCGGGCGCGCCGTCGACCGGGTGAATCACGGGCGCCTCGACCCCAAAGACCTGTTCGGCTGGCAGGCCAATGCGTCGCCGGACCGCCTCACCACACCGCTGATCCGCCGCGACGGCCAGTTGCGGCCGTGTGACTGGGACACGGCCATGGACGCGATCGTGCAGCACAGCCGGGAGCTGCTGGACAAGCAGGGGCCCAGCGCGATCGGGTTTTATACCTCCGGGCAGCTGTTCCTCGAGGAGTACTACATCCAGGCCATCGTCGCGCACGGCGCTATCGGCACCAACCACGTCGACGGCAACACCCGGCTCTGCACGGCGACGGCTGCCGAGGCGCTGAAGGAGATATTCGGCTGCGACGGGCAGCCCGGGTCGTATACCGATGTCGACCATGCCGACGTGATCGCGCTGTTCGGGCACAATCTGGCCGAGACGCAGACCGTGCTGTGGGCGCGGATGCTCGACCGGCTGGCCGGCGACACGCCCCCCGCCAACGTGTGCGTCGATCCCCGTCTCACCCCGGTGGCCCGGCAGGCCACGGTTCACCTGGCGCCGCTGCCGGGCACGAATGTGGCGCTGATGAACGGGTTGCTGCACGAGATCATCGCGCATGACTGGTCGACCGCGACTACATCGACGCGCACACCGTCGGTTTCGACGAGCTGCGCAACCGGGTGGCGGAGTTCCCCCCACCGCGCGCTGCCGCGATCTGCGGCGTCGACGCCGACGACATCCGCTGCGCGGCAAGGCTTCTCGGCACCGCCGAGCGATTGCTGTCCACCGTGCTGCAGGGCTTCTACCAGTCCCATCAAGCCACCGCGGCAGCCGTCCAGGTCAACAACATTCACCTGGTGCTCGGCATGCTCGGTAAACCGGGCTGCGGCATCTTGCAGATGAACGGGCAACCGACGGCAGAAAACACTCGCGAGTGCGGCGCCGACGGGGATCTGCCCGGCTTCCGCAACTGGCCCAACGACGACCACATTGCCGACTTGGCCCGGGTGTGGAACCTTGAGCCACGACAGATCCCGCACTATGCGCCGCCCACGCACGCGATACAGATGTTCCGCTATGCCGAAGAAGGTACGCTTCGGATGCTGTGAGTTACCGCCACCAATCCGGCGGTATCGCTGCCCGAACTGTCGCGGATCCGGGACATCTTGACCCAGAAGCGACTGTTCCTCGTCGTCGAAGACATCTTCATGACGGAGACGGCCGAGTTGGCCGACGTAGTGTTGCCGGCCGCCGCGTGGGGTGAGAAAACGGGAACATTCACCAACGCCGACCGCACCGTGCACCTATCCGAAACGGCCGTCGAGCCGCCAGGTTTCGCGCGCAGCGACCTGGACATCTTTCTCGATTATGCGCGGCGCATGGATTTTCGCGATAGGGACGGCCAACCGCTGGTGTGGTGGACCGATGCGGAATCGGCGTTCGAGGCGTGGAAGAAGTGCAGCGCCGGGCGGCCCTGCGACTACACCGGTCTGAGCTACGACAAGCTACGCGGCGACAGCGGCATCCAATGACCCTGTAACGCTGAGCATCCCGACGGTACCTAGCGGCTGTACATCGACGCCGGATTCTCGGCGCATCCCGACTACTGCGAGGCTTACGGCAAGGATCTGATCACCGGCGCTGGAGCCCACCGAATACCGCGCGATGAACGCCTACGGCAAAGCCATTATCAAAGCGGCCGAATATATTCCGCCGCACCAGCCGACCACCGCCGAGTTCCCGTTCGCGTTGATCACCGGCCGCACCCTTTACCATTTCCACACCCGCACCAAAACGGCTCGGGCACCGCAACTTCAAGACGCCGCGCCCGAGGTGTGGGTGGAAATCTCGCAGCGCGACGCGGGCCGTCTCGGCATCGCGGAAGGCGATACCGTCGAGGTGAGCACCCCGCGCGGCAGCCTCCGCTGCGCCGCCCGGATCAGCGGCATCCGCGACGGCGCGGTGCCCGATACGGTGGGCGGAGCGGCAGCCCGCGCGGCCGAAGCCCTGGTCAGTGGAGGTGCGTCGTGAAGCTCAAACTCGCCATTCGCGAATTGCATCGCTCCGAGCGCAAACTCGCCCACCGACTCAACGTGATGGCTGCACGCCACCGCAGCGACCAGGACATCTATCACCTGGCGCACGACCAGGCCGGCTGGTCGCAGCATCACCTCGAAGAGCTGGCCAAACATGGCCGCCACTACAGGCTGCGGCTGTCCGCCGACCCGCATACCGGCGCGTTGACCGGCTTTGCGCAGACTCGGATGAGCGGCATGCTGCGGCACCGCCCGCAACCTGCCCTGTTGCTGCTGGCCGATCTGCGGCGAATACACCGGATGGCCGCGGGCGCATCCCTGGACTGGGAGCTGCTGGGCCAGGCCGCGCAGGCGGCGGAGGATCTCGAACTGCTGGACCTGACGTCCCGCTGCCATCCGCAGACACTGCGCCAGATGCGCTGGGCCAACGCGATGCTCAAAGAACTCTCGCCACAGGTGCTCACCAGCTGATCCGCCAGCGGCATCAGCTCTGCGCCGAAACCCATTGGTAGGGAAGGAATTTCCCGTCGAGGGTCACCACCACCCGGTCTCCCGATGAATGTGTCTGCCGCTGCACGTCGATGCTGAAGTTGATGGCACTCATGATGCCGTCGCCGAACTTCTCGTGGATCAGCTCCTTGATGGCGCCGCCGTAGACCTGCAGCGCTTCGTAGAAGCGGTAGATGGTGGGGTCGGTGGGCACCGCGGTGGGCAGGCCGCCGCGCATCGGCGGGGCGGCCAGCACCGGCACCACCGACCTGTCGAGACCCAGCATCTCCACCAGGACGTTGCCGAGTTCGACCGGAATGGGGTGCTGTCCGAGGAGCGCCGCGGTCGTCCACACCACCGGCCTGCCGATGGCGTCGGCCAGCTGCTGCCAGGTGAGCCCCTTCGCCAGGCGGGCCAGCACGATCTTTTCGGTGATCTGGTTTCTGTTCATCAGCCCAGCATGCACGGCCGCCGCCGGTCACAGTGTCCCTGGTGCCAGCGGCCGGACAGCTTGATTCGTCGGGAGTCGCCCAGCTGCATGCCGCCGGCCGCTATGGTGGCCCGCGATGGCACTTCATCTCCACCGTGCCGAGCGCACCGACCTCCTTGCCGACGGACTCGGTGCCCTGCTGGCCGACCCGCTGCCCGACCCGTTCGCATCGGAGCTGGTGCTGGTCGCGGCCCGCGGCATGGAACGCTGGTTGAGCCAGCACCTGTCCCAGGTGTTGGGCAGCCGCGGCGCCCGCGGCGACGGAGTGTGCGCCGGCGTCGCATTCCGCAGCCCGCAATCGCTGATCGCCGAGATCGCCGGGACCGCCAACACCGACCCGTGGTCGCCGGAGGCCATGACGTGGCCGCTGCTGGAGGTGATCGACACCGTCCTCGACGAACCGTGGTGCCGCTCACTGGCAACGCATTTGGGCCACTTCGACACCGACGCCGTCGAGGCCGAGTTGCGCCGCGGTCGCCGCTATTCGGTGGCGCGCCGCCTGGCCGGGCTGTTCGCCTCCTACGCGCGGCAGCGTCCTGCGTTGCTGGCCGGCTGGCTGGACGGGCACCTCGACGACGTGGACGCCGACCTGGCGTGGCAACCCGAATTGTGGCGGGCATTGGTAGCCGCCGTCCCGGCCGATCCGCCGCACATCCGGCACGAACGGACCGTGGCCCGGCTGACCGCGGGCCCGGCCGACCTGCCGGCGCGGCTGTCGCTTTTCGGGCACACCCGGCTGGCGGGCACCGACGTGCAACTGCTCGGCGCGCTGGCCACTCATCACGATCTGCACCTGTGGCTGCCCCACCCCAGTGACGATCTGTGGCGAGCGCTCGCCGGTGTCCACGGCGCGGTGCCGCGACGTCAGGACACCAGCGGGCACGCTGCCCGGCATCCGCTGCTGCAAACCCTCGGGCGCGACCTGCGGGAGCTGCAACGGGCGCTGCCGGCCGCTCCGGCGACCGATGAATTCCTCGGCGGGGCAACCAAACCCGACACGTTGCTGGGCTGGCTGCAAACCGACATCGCCGCCAACGCGACGCGCCCGGACGGGCGGCGGCTGGCCCTCGGCGACCGCTCGGTCCAGGTCCACGCCTGTCACGGGCCGGCCAGGCAGGTCGACGTGCTGCGCGAGGTGCTGCTGGGCCTGCTGGAGGACGACCCGACCCTGGAACCGCGCGACGTGGTGGTGATGTGTCCCGATATCGAGACCTACGCGCCGCTGATCGTGGCCGGCTTCGGGCTGGGTGAGGTCGCCGGTACCGGGCATCCGGCGCACCGGCTTCGGGTCAGGCTCGCCGACCGCGCGCTCACCCAGACCAATCCGCTGCTCGGCGTCACCGCCGAACTGCTCGGCATTGCGGGCGCTCGGGCCACCGCCAGCCAGGTGCTCAACCTCGCGCAGGCCGCCCCGGTGCGCGCCCGCTTCGGTTTCAGCGACGACGATCTCGACGTGATCACCGACTGGGTGCGCCAATCCAACATCCGGTGGGGATTCGACCGGCACCATCGCCGGCCGTACGGGCTGGAGCGTTTCCTGCACAACACCTGGCGGTTCGGCATCGACCGCATCCTGACCGGCGTGGCCATGTCGGACGACTCGCGGGCGTGGCTGGACACCGCGCTGCCCCTCGACGATGTCGGCAGCAACCGGGTGGACTTGGCGGGACGCCTGGCCGAGTACGTCGCGCGGTTGCATCAGGTGGTCGAACGACTCAGTGGCGCAATGCCGTTGACCGACTGGCTGGATGCGTTGACGGACGGGGTCGGCTTGCTCACCCGCTGCGATGAGGATTGGCAGCAGGCGCAGCTGCAGCGGGAATTCGCCGACCTGCGCGCGCAAGCCGGCGCCCGCGCGTCCACCCTGCTGCGGCTGCCCGACGTGTCGGCGTTACTGGACACATCGCTGGCCGGACGTCCCACCCGGGCCAACTTTCGCACCGGCACCCTGACCGTGTGCACCATGGTGCCGATGCGATCGGTGCCGCATCGGGTGGTGTGCCTGGTCGGGCTCGACGACGGCATCTTCCCGCGGCACAGCGCGCCCGACGGTGACGACATGCTGGCGCGGGCACCGATGACCGGTGAGCGTGACGTCCGCTCCGAGGATCGGCAGTTGCTGCTTGACGCGATCGGTTCGGCCACCGAGACATTGGTGATCACCTACACCGGCGCCGACGAGCACACCGGGCAGCCGCGTCCGCCGGCCGTGCCGCTGGCCGAGCTGCTCGACGCGCTGGATCGCACGACGGTAGCGCCGGTTCGCCCGCAGATCCTCACCAGACATCCGTTGCAGCCCTTCGACCGCAAGAACGTCACACCCGGGGCACTGGTGCCCGCCACACCCTTCACCTTTGACCCTGCTGCGCTCGCGGCCGCCGAAGCGGCCACCGGAACGCGCCGTGCGCCTGCGGCTTTCATTGGCGACAGGCTGCCTGAGCCGCCCGCTGGCGACGTGACGCTGGCCGACCTGCTGGACTTCTTCAAGAACCCGGTCAAAGGATTCTTCCGGGCACTCGACGTCACCCTGCCCTGGGACGTCGACACCGTCGAGGACGAAATGCCCGTCGAGATCGACGCCCTGCAGGCGTGGACGGTCGGCGACCGGATACTGCACGACATCCTGCGCGGCATGCATCCGGATGCGGCCGCCAACGCCGAATGGCGCCGCGGAACCCTGCCGCCCGGGCGGATTGGCGTGCGCAAGACGAAGGAAATCCTCGACTGTGCGTGCCAGCTGGCCCGGGCCGCGCTGCCACACATGGCGGCCGACGGCGACGCCTACGACATTGACATCGATCTCGGTACCGGCCGCCGGCTCAGCGGGACCGTCACGCCCGTCTACGGCGAGCATCTGGTGTCGGTGACGTACTCGAAGCTAGCGCCGAAGCATGTGCTGACGTCATGGATCGGGCTGGTCGCATTGGCCGCTCAAGTTCCGGGCCGCGATTGGGCGGCGCTGTGCATCGGCCGCGGAACCAGCAGGAACCGCACCGCCAGAAGGGAATTCGCGCCCCCGCCGGACCCGGTGGCCGTCCTGCGTGATCTGGTGTCGCTCTACGACGCGGGCCGGCGTGAGCCGTTGCCGCTGCCATTGAAGACGTCGTACGCGTGGGCGCAGGCCCGCCGGGACGGCGACGAGCCCGCAGCGGCCGCGCGAGAAAGGTGGGCGTCCAACAGATTTCGCGACGGAGACGACCGTGAGCCTGCGCACCTACGGGTCTGGGGCGACAAGCCCGCCTTCGGTGTGCTGCTGGGCGCGCCCCGCCCGGGCGAGGAGATGGCCGGCGAGGGCACCCGCCTGGGTGCGCTGGCGGCCCGGTTGTGGCTGCCGCTGCTCAACGCCGAGAGGACCGGCTGATGGACCGCTTCGACCTGCTGGGGCCGCTGCCCGAGCACGGCGCCACCATTGTGCTGGAGGCCAGCGCGGGCACCGGCAAGACATTCGCGCTGGCCGGTCTGGTGACCCGCTACCTCGCCGAGACCGACGTCACCCTCGACGAGATGCTGCTGATCACGTTCAACCGCGCGGCCAGCCGCGAGCTTCGCGAACGCGTCCGCGACCAGATCGTGGCGGCGGTGGCCGCTCTGGACGGCCGGATGCCGCCCGACACTGATCTGGTCAGGCACCTGCTGTGTAGCGAGGCCGAGCGCGCCGTACGGCTGGCTCGGCTGCGTGACGCGCTGGCCAACTTCGATGCCGCCACCATCGCCACCACGCACGAGTTCTGCGGCTCGGTCCTGAGATCCCTTGGCGTGGCGGGTGACAGCGATTCCGGCTGCACCTTGCAGGAGAGCCTCGACGACCTGGTGGCCGAGATCGTCGACGACTGCTACCTGGCGCGCTTCGCCAACAGCGACACCGATCCGACGCTGACGTATGCGCAGGCGCTCGACCTGGCCCGCTGCGTCGTCGCCGACCCGTACGCGCAGCGGCGCCCGCTGGATCCCGACCCGGACAGCGTGGCCGGCGTCCGGTTGGACTTCGCCGAGCGGGTGCTCGACGAGCTCGAACGGCGTAAGCGCCGGCTACGAATTGTCGGCTACGACGACCTGCTGCTGCGGCTGTCGAAAGCCCTTGCGGCAGTGGACTCGCCGGCTCGCGACCGGATGCGGCGGCGGTGGCGAATCGTGTTGGTGGACGAATTCCAGGACACCGATCCGATCCAGTGGCAGGTGCTGGAACGTGCCTTTCGAGGCGTGTCGACGCTGATCCTGATCGGCGACCCGAAGCAGGCCATTTACGGCTTTCGCGGCGGCGACATCTACACCTACCTCAAGGCGGCCCGCACCGCCGATGCCCGCTACACCTTGGGAGTCAACTGGCGCAGTGACGCGGTGCTCGTCGAGAGCCTGCAGACGGTGCTGCGGGGCGCCGCACTGGGTCATCCGGAGATCGTGGTGCACGACATCGAGGCGCACCACGACGGCCATCGTCTGGCGGGGGCGCCGCGCGGCGCGCCATTTCGGCTGCGCGTCGTCAAGCGGCGGTCGGTCGGCTACGACGGTACCGCCAATGTGCCAATCGGCCTGTTGCGCGAGCATATTCCCGCCGACCTGGCCGGGGACATCGCGTCCCTGCTGTCCAGCGGCGCCAGGTTCGCCGGACGGCCGGTCGCGGCCGGGGACATCGCGGTGATCGTCGAACATCACCGAGACGCCCGGGCCTGCCGGGACGCCTTGGCAAGGGCGGGTATCCCGGCGGTCTACACCGGCGACACCGATGTGTTCGCGTCGCGGGCGGCCAAAGACTGGCTGTGCCTGTTGGAGGCCTTCGACGCGCCGCAGCGCAGCGGGCTGGTCCGCGCCGCCGCCTGCACCATGTTTTTCGGTGAGACCGCGGAAACGCTTGCCGCTGAAGGTGATGAGCTGACCGACCGGGTGGCCGCGACGCTGCGTGAGTGGACGGACCAGGCCCGGCTGCGGGGCGTGGCGGCGGTGTTCGAGGCCGCACAGCTGGCCGGTATGGGGCGCCGGGTGTTGGGCCAACGCGGCGGCGAGCGACACATGACCGACCTGGCGCATCTCGCCCAGCTGTTGCACGAGACGGCTCATCGGCAGCGCTATGGCCTTCCGGCCCTTCGTGATTGGCTGCGCAGGCAATGCGACGACACCACCCGCGCCGCCGAGCAGAACCGGCGACTGGACAGCGACGCCGCAGCGGTGCAGATCATGACGGTGTTCGTGGCCAAGGGTCTGCAGTTTCCGATCGTGTACGTGCCGTTCATGTTCAACCGGAACGTCCGGCGTGACGACATCCTGCTCTATCACGACGACACCGATACCCGCTGCCTTTATCTCGGCGGCGACCACAGCCGACCGGTTGAGGAGTTGAACCGTGCCGAGGCGGCCCGCGACAACATCCGGCTCACCTATGTCGCGCTCACCCGGGCCCAGTCTCAGGTGGTGGCCTGGTGGGCGCCGACCATCGACGAAGTCAACGGCGGGCTGTCGCGGCTACTGCGCGGTCGTGGCACCGGTGACCCGCTGGTGCCGGATAGGTGCACACCGCGGATCTGCGACGACGACGCGTGGGCGGTGTTCACGCGCTGGCAGGAAGCCGGCGGACCGTCGGTCGAGGAATCGACGATCGTTCCCCCCGCCGCCACCGAAACCAGCTCGCCGGCTGACGGTTTCGCGGTCCGGCATTTCCACCGCCAGATCGACACCAGCTGGCGGCGCACGTCGTATTCGGCGCTCGTGCGCGCCGCAGATGCGATTGCGACGTCCGGCGTGACCAGCGAACCCGAGGTCGACGTGCGCGACGACGAGGTGGACGCGGTGGTCGTCAGCGAACCGGGTGCGGGTGCCGACCTCGACACGCCGCTGGCCGCCATGCCGTCCGGTGCGGCGTTCGGGTCGCTGGTGCATGCGGTGCTGGAAACGGCCGACCCGCAGGCCGCCGACTTGGCTGGCGAACTCGAGGAGCAGGTGCGGCGGCACGCGCCGTGGTGGCCGGTCGACACCGATGCCGCCGAGCTGGCGACGGCGCTGGTGCCGATGCACGATTCGCCGCTGGGCCCGCTGGCCGGCGGCTTGACGTTGCGCCAGATCGGGGTACGGGATCGGCTGCGGGAGCTGGACTTCGAGATACCGTTGGCGGGTGGTGATCTGCGCTCTCGCGCGCCGCGGGTGTCTCGGGTGTCACTGTCGGATGTGGGTGAGTTGCTGCGGGTACACCTGCCCCGCAGTGACCCGTTCTGGTCCTACGCCGATCGGTTGACGTCGCCTGGTTTGGGCGGTCAGTCGTTGCGGGGGTATCTGTCCGGGTCGATAGATGTGGTGTTGCGATTGCCGGACCAGCGATACCTGGTGGTGGACTACAAGACCAACCACTTGGGCGACACCGCCGCCGACTACGATTTCGCCCGCTTGACCGATGCCATGCTGCATTCCGACTACCCCTTGCAGGCGCTGCTGTACGTGGTTGTGCTGCATAGGTTTCTGCGGTGGCGGCAGTCCGGATACGATCCGCGGCGGCATCTGGGCGGGGTGCTGTACTTGTTCGTGCGGGGAATGTGTGGTGCCGGAACGCCGATCCGGGACGGGCATCCGGCCGGTGTGTTCGGGTGGCGCGCGCCGGCCGACTTGGTGGTGGCGCTGTCGGATCTTCTGGATGACGGGAGACGTGTCGCGTGAGCGTTGTCGACGTCGAGACCGCCGTTACCGCGGCGGGCCTGCTGCACAGCTTCAACGACGCCGGGGTGCTCGATCTCGCGGACGTCCACGTGGCACAGCGCCTTTGCACGCTGGGCAGGGAGCCGGATGACCGGGTGGCGCTGGCCGCGGCGCTGGCGGTGCGGGCGCTGCGCGGCGGGTCGGTGTGCGTGGATTTGTCGACGGTCACCCGGGCCGCTGACGGCCTACCGTGGCCGGACCTCGAGCAGTGGCTGGCCGCGGTGCGGGCCAGCGCGCTGCTCGCGGATCCGCCGGTGCTGCATCTCTACGACGACCGGCTGCTGTACCTCGACCGGTACTGGCGCGAGGAACAGCAGGTGTGTCACGACTTGGTGGCCATGCTGGTTCCCCGACCGTCCGGGCCCGCCGCCGAAGTGCCCGCCTTCGAGCGGCTCTTCCCGTCGGGCTTCGAAGAGCAGCGCAGCGCGGCGGAAATCGCTGTGTCGCAGGGCGTGACGGTACTCACCGGCGGGCCGGGGACCGGCAAGACCACCACGGTGGCGCGCCTGCTGGCGGCGCTGGCCGAACAGGCCGAACTGGCCGGCCGGTCGCGGCCCCGCATCGCGCTGGCAGCGCCGACCGGCAAGGCGGCGGCGCGGCTGGCCGAGGCGGTGCGACACGAGGTGACCCGTCTCGATGCGGCCGATCGCATGAGACTCGGCCGGTTGCAGGCGGTTACGCTGCATCGTCTGCTCGGTAGCAGGCCCGACACGTCGTCGCGGTTTCGGCACGATCGCGGCAATCGGTTGCCGCACGACGTGATCGTGGTCGACGAGACGTCGATGGTGTCGCTGACGCTGATGGCGCGGCTACTGGAAGCGATTCGTCCGGGCGCGCGGCTGATTCTGGTGGGCGATGCCGATCAGCTGGCGTCGGTGGAAGCCGGTGCGGTGCTGGCGGATCTGGTGGACGGGCTCGCGGCGCGAGACGACGTGCGGGTGGCCGCGCTGCACACTTCGCATAGGTTCGGCAAATCGATTGGGACCCTGGCTGATGCGATTCGCGGCGGCGATGCGGACCGGGTGCTTGCGCTGCTGCGATCGGGCGACGAGCACATCGAGTTCATCGACGACGAGGACCCGACGCCACGGTTGCGCGCGGTGTTGGTGCCGCACGCGTTGCGGCTGCGCGAGGCGGCGCTGCTGGGAGCCGTGGACGCCGCGTTGGGCACACTCGACGAGCACCGGATGCTGTGCGCGCACCGGCGCGGGCCCTTCGGGGTCGGGCACTGGAACCGACAGGTGGAGGCCTGGCTGGGCGAAGAAACGGGCCAGCCGCCCTGGTCGCAGTGGTATGCCGGGCGTCCGCTGCTGGTGACGGCGAACGACTACGGGTTACGGGTGTACAACGGCGACACCGGTGTGGCCGTCGTCGGCCCGGACGGTCTGCGCGCCGTCCTGGCCGGTGCGGCCGGGACGCTCGACTTCGCCACGGGCCGGTTGTCCGACGTCGAAACCATGCACGCCATGACCATCCACAAGAGCCAGGGCAGCCAGGCCGATGTGGTGACAGTTCTGCTGCCGGAACAGGATTCGCGATTGCTGACGCGTGAGCTCTTCTACACCGCGGTCACCCGGGCCAAGGGGAAGGTGCGGGTGGTCGGTTCCGAGGCGTCGGTGCGGGCCGCGGTCGAGCGACGCGCGGTGCGGGCGTCCGGGTTGCGAATGCGGTTGCAGCGTCGGTGATTTCGACTGATGGTGGTCAGACAGCCGTCTCATCTTAGTGCCGACGTGTGTACTACGAATTCCTAGTACCATCGTCCGAAGTGCCGGTGCGCGAATGGAACCAGAACACCGCCGGGGTACTCGCCCGGGTCAAACGCGGTGAGCACGTCGACATCACCGAACGCGGAACCGTGATAGCTCATTTGGTTCCGGCCCAGGAGAATCCCCTAGCCGAGATGATCAGCTCCGGAAAGCTTCACCCCGCCACCATCACCGGACCGGCGCCACGTTTGACCGGACCCATCAAGACTGAGCACGAGGCCGGCCAGGTGCTGCGCGAGTTGCGCGACAACGAGCGTTACTGATGCTCTACCTCGACACGTCGGCCCTGATCAAACTGATCCGGCGGGAACCGGAAAGCGATGCTCTGGCGGAGTGGCTTGACACCCAGGCGCCCGCGGCATGGGTGTCGCCGACGCTGACGGAAGTGGAGCTGCCTCGCGCCCTGCGGTGCGTCGAATCCGGATTGCTCACAAATGTTCCTGGATTGTTGGCCCGCGTAGCACGATACGGGGTCGACGAGGTGGTACGGGCGGCGGCGGCCGGGTATCCCGACGCGGCACTTCACTCCCTCGATGCGATCCACCCTGCAACCGCACACGCGGTTTTCAGTTCATGGCTCGTTGCATTCGTTGCCTATGACGAACGCCTGCTCGCCGCTGCGGCTGCAGTCGGTTTGCCGACGCCCTCTCCCGGCCGCCATCAGTCATAGCGGCTCGGGTCATGTCGGTAACTTGAGCAACAGCAGTTTAGGTTTGACTGTCGTCGCGGGAGAACCGGTGGCGGGTGGTTTAGGCTGACCACGCACACCTTGGCTCTGTTTCCGGCACGCCGATACCGCACCGTCGCTCAAACCTCTTGTGATGGCAGGCGTTCGGGGAGGTCGCACGTGCTCACCAATCGGCTGTCATGCCGCCGCATCGAGTGTGCAGTGACGGCTTTGACTGTGTATGTAGGGCGCGAACCGCCGCGATCGGCCGCCCTGACGGCATACTCGGCGCCGCCAGCACACACTCGGCGCCGTTAGCCGCCTACCCAACCGCACCAGCGCGCGATTTCCATCTCCCCACACCGGGGGTCCGACACCGTAGGCGGCGCGCAGGGCTGCGCGAGCGCCTTGCAAGCGACGAGTACCAACATCGTGGTCGGATCCTCGTGGGCGATGGGCCGGCAGGGCCTGGGCCTGCACCATTCTCACTGTGGTGGGGTGGCGGCGGTAGCGTTCGCGCAGGTCGGCCGCGGCGGTGACGAGGAGGTCTTTGATCTGCTGGATGGCTGCCGGTGCGGGATTTGACCCCGGTTGAAAAGAATCAATGTCGGTGGGCCGGGATAGCATTCGAACATGTGTTCGGATCGGGAGTCGGTGGTGGCGTCGTTCGACGCGCTGCAGGTAGCTGTGTCACAGCTGCAGGACCTGTCCTTTGACGCCTTGACCACCCCTGAACGCATGGCCCTGCTGGAGCGTTGCGAAACAGTTCGGCGCCAGCTGCCCAGCATCGAACATGCCCTGATCAATCAGATCGCCGAGCAGTCCAGCGAGGAGGAGCTGGGTGGCAAGCTGCCCGCGGCGCTGGCTAACCGGTTGCGGATCACGCGTGCCGAGGCCAGCCGGCGGGTAGCCGAGGCTGCCGAATTGGGGCAGCGCCGCGCCCTGACGGGGCAGCCGCTGGCTCCGCAATTGAGCGCCACCGCGGCCGCCCAGCGTGACGGGCGCCTCGGCGAACGCCAGGTGCGGGTGA